>JAADHD010000154.1 GCA_013152075.1 Verrucomicrobiota bacterium
TCCGCCCCGGCCTTTGTTATTACCCCGACGGTTTTGGTTTCTTCGTGAATCATCTCGGTCTCTGGAATCGGATCCAGATCGATTGGAGCGATTCCGGTTGGAATCCTGGTCATTTGAACGACTGGGACCTTCCAGGGAAACATTGTCAGGTTGGCGGTCTTCTGAATGAGATCTATCAGAATCAGAGCCTTTCTGTGATGCCTCGCGATTATTCGAGCGGGGAGGGCGCTTCTCTCGATCAGAAGAAGAATCGTCAGCGGCTCGGGTTTTGCCCGCAGGCTTTTTCTGCCGTTTCTCGGAAGGGGCATCGGAAGCCGGCGGCGTAGGATTAGCCGGAAGATTGGTGGTAGAATCAGACTGGGATTCGCTCATATTGATAGTAGGGAAAGTGGCAGAAAAATAATTAGGAGGTCAGGATCAGCTGGCCATGAGTGTAGCTAGAATATCTTCAGAAATCTCGAAGGTGCCAAATACGCTGATGGTATCGTCGTAATCGTCGAGAGCTTGATACAATCGCAGGACCTGGGAGGCGATCGAAGCGTCTGTAATTTCGATAGGTGTTTTGGGGATGAATACCAGCCCCTGTGATTTTAATTGTAGGCCACCATCGCGTAAGGTTGCGGCGACGGAATTCAACTGGTCGGCGGCGGTGAGTATCATGTGCTCATCGTCATCACTACTGACATCGTCAGCGCCAGCTTCCAGTGCTTTTTCAAAAAGATCTTCTTCGCTGATGAGGTCAACATCTATGAGGATTTCCCCTTTTTGTTCAAACAAGTGGGCAACTGTGCCTGCGGTGCCCAAGTTGCCGTTATTTTTATTAAAGGCACTGCGGATATCCGCTACCGAGCGATTTTTGTTGTCAGTGGCTACTTGAACCAGCAGGCCAACGCCCCCAGCGCCAAAACCTTCGTAGGTGATTTCTTCTATCGTTCCACCATCAAGCTCGCCGGTGCCTTTTTTGATCGCCCGATCGATATTATCCTTGGGCATCGATTGGGACTTAGAGTTGTCGATGGCCTGCCGTAGGCGCGGATTCAAATTCGCATCGCCGCCGCCATCACGGGCTGCGATGGCAATTTCGTGCGCAAACTTGCTAAAGAGTTTGCCTTTCTTGGCATCCTCTTTGGCTTTGATATGCTTAATTTTAGACCACTTGTTGTGCCCTGACATCGAACCTGTGTTGGAGTTGATCAGTCGTTTCTCAGCTAGAAATTTCTGACTGGAAGATAAAACCGACGAATACGAATTCTAGTAAACGAGTATATTTGATAAATGCTTGATACAGATAAGAACCTGAAGTTCTAACTGAGCAGGAATATTTCAGTTAATGAGCGGGTGGACGGTATAAATAATACCTAGCCTTCCAAACAAGAACAATAAATCCGGTTCTGAATCAGCTTCCTGACGGAGGCTGGTGGAGTTTCTAGGAGCGAACCGGCTCCCTGATTCTTTTTAACTAATGACGGTTTCTGGCGCTTGGTGCAAGCGTTTTTTTGGGTATTTTCAATCTCAACAGAGTGAGGGAATTTTTACTGGCAATGGGGCAAGGGACAATTGACAATGCATAATGGACAAGGAAAAGGAGAAAAAGGCCTATTGCATCAGGCGATTTGAGGGCTGTATGGCTTTGGAACGCGGGTTAGAGGGCGGACCTTTGCCTTCGGAGAACTGGGGACAGGCGGATAAATTGAGTGATTTTTCCTTTCCATGGCTTGCAAGAGAGGAGCCGTCGACGATTTTCAGAGCGTTGTGGGATGATGATTTATTCTATTTTCGTTTTGAAGTGACGGATCCAGATGTGGTGCTGGGGGCAGGGGAGAATACGATGGAAAAAGTGATTGGTTCGGATCGGGTGGAGATTTTTTTCACTACTGGAGACAAATTGAATCCTTATTATGGCTTGGAGATGGACCCTCGCGGCGAGGTGCTGGCTTATGAAACCCGCTACCCACGCCAGTTCAATTGGGAATGGACTTGTCCTGGACTGGAGGTTTGGCCTCAACTGACTGAGGATGGTTACGATTTGGAAGGAGTGATTCCACTGGAGACTTTTCGAAAATTGGATTGTCTGCATCAACAAGCTGGGAAGCCCTATTTAAAGGCCGGATTGTTCCGTGCTGAATTCAGTCATGGGGTGGGAGATGACGCTGTGATTGAGGATTGGATCAGCTGGATTGATCCGGGAGGAGAGGTGCCGGATTTCCATGTCCCGTCAGCGTTTGGGATATTGAGCTTTGAAGAGTAAGCTTTTTTGCTTCGCTGCTTATCCTTGGTGAAGAAGTTACCTATTTTAACTGTCTTCATCCACCGTTTCGTCACGTTGGTAAATGGGAAGTTGGCGATAAGGCACCGTGAATGAAAGCACCATCATGGTCGTGCCATAAGTTGCCCCGTTGCGAGAATTTGACCAGGAACCGTTGGCTTGTTGCTTGGGGATGTAGTGCGGATACATCCAGGCGGCATAAGTCTCCCAGTATTTTCCACCTAATTGAAACATCGCTTGGGCATTATAATAGTTGGCGTAAAATTCATGCGCATTTCCGACGATGCGTTGGTGAATTTTCAGGATGTAATCCCCGGCGCGGTAAGTGGATTCAGTGCCGTGAAAACCGGATAGTTCGAGGCAGAGCAAACCGCAGCCTGAAAGTGTTTCTGAATGTCCCCAAGGGTCGGTGTAACCAAAGCGACCTTCTTTGGGGTCATGATTACGTAGCACATATTCGACGGAGGATTTGATCGCTGCGTCGGGTATGGGCGCGCCGTTCAATTTTGCCGAACGTAAGGCCATGAGCGCCCATCCACTGCACGACAGGTCTGAATCTCTTGAGTCAGGTTTGTAACGCCAGCCTCCCTGATGTTTTTCAGTTTTCGGAACCGCTTGAGCAGCGAGAATGAGGCGCATGGCATTGCCCAGGACTTTGTCCAAGTCGTCCTGGGTTTGAGGATCCACCATGCCGGAGCACTCTGATAGAAAGAGCGAGGCTATGTTGTGTGCATACATCACGCCATGTCCCGAATCCCCCATATCCAGCAGTCCGTTGGCGCGTTGGCTGTTGAGAATGTATTGGATGCAACGATTGAGGCTGTCGGCGTATTTCCCTTGCCCGGGAGTGTGGCCCTTGGAAAGGAAGGCCATGCCTGCCAGGGCGACCACTCCGGTGGATCGTCCGTAAGCGTCCTGAAAAGTTCCGTCAGGGTTTTGGCTGGAAGCAAGAAATTCGAGTGCTCGTTCAACCGAACGTTCCACCTCGCTTTGATATTTTTGAAATACGTTGTTAGAAAGGGGGCGTCTCTGACCGTGAACGAATAGGGGGTGTATTAAATAAAAAACCACCAGTAAGAGCGTGAATATGTGTTTATTTATGGTGAGGGACTTGCAGTTCATGAGGTTGAAATTCCTTTTTTTGAGGTCCTTGAGGACCCCAAGAAAAAGAACAATAGTAGAAT
>JAADHD010000187.1 GCA_013152075.1 Verrucomicrobiota bacterium
CTGGTTGGGCTTCGGTCATGGTGAGATTACGCGCGGTGTAGAGAAAGGCGCGTTCGTCGCTGACGGAGTTGGATAACTGTAGGTGGCTTAGGATGGGAGTATAGGTTTCGGCGATCAGTCCGGTTTCCTCAAGTAGTTCGCGTTGGGCGGCGTCGAGTAGTTCTTCGTCGTCTGCGCATCCGCCTTCGGGGATTTCCCACTCGTAGGTTTCCGTGGGGTAGCGGTATTGGCCGACCAACCAGGTGTTGCCTTCGTCGTCGATTGGGACGACACCGACGGCGCGGTTTTTGTAATGGATGACGCCGTAAATTCCTTTTCCGCCGCTGGGGTTGGTGACTTGGTTTTCCTGCACGTGGATCCACGCGTTGTCATAGATGTCACGGGTGCTGTGGGTGAGCCAGGGGTTGGATGTGTCAGGATCGGAGTTTGGCATGGGAAATAATTCGTGCTCCACCCATACTTTCATTCCTTTTGCTGCAAAAGGTTTTTCGCGACAATTTACCGAGAGCGGATTAGAATCTGAGCCTTATGAATCGAAAAATGATCAGCATGAGCCTTTGTGGAGCCTTGGTCGGGGTAATGCTGCTAGCTGGATGTCAGGGGATGAAGTCCGGGCGAGGGGGGAAGGGGGGATCTTCAGGCGGTTCGGTTTTTTTAAAATCATCTCACGTTCCCTTGAACGCCTGGCTGGATGAGGCATTTGAAGTGGAGTATCGCAAGATGACTCTGGACATCTTGTTTGAGCAGCAACCCATAGTGGGGATTCGCTACGAATTTCGGCATATTCCAAAAGAATCCGCCCTGTTCAGTCTGAAATCTGACGATATTTCTCGGCGCGATATTTTGAAGCGGATTGCCAAATTTTACCATCTCAAGATGACGGTCGCCGAAATCAACGGTAAGCCTGCTTATGTGTTGGTGGTGGGAACAGCAGCCACCTCGGAATTTGATCCAAATGACACGGGGGCAAGATCTGTGCCGGTGCTGGAGTTGTAAAAACTGGTTAGTTCAACGAGACGTCGTCAGGTTCGTCGGCGAGCAGGGCGTGCCAGGGGCTCATCTCCTTGAGCATGCGATTCCACAGGGTATCAATTTTTTCCAGATCGAGAACGCGCTTTTCCGGTTTGTGAGGGATCCAGGTGCGTTGCTTGAGTTCGGATTCGAGTTGGCCTTCACCCCAGCCCGAATACCCGACAAAGGCACGCAGTGAGAATCCTTCGATCTGATGTCGCAAAGCTTGCTTGGCAGAAAGGTGGCTGGTGAATTGCAGGGTTTTCCTGTCCTCGGACCAGGCGAGTGATCCAAAAGTGAGGTGCTCGGTGCTGACCGGGCCGCCGATGAATACCGGCACATCGGCCAGTGATTTGAATTCATCTGCGGGCAGGAGTTCGCCGACGGATTTGCCCAGCGGGCGATTGAGAATGTAGCCATGCGCGCCGTCGACTTCACTGTGCTCCGTGAGCAATAACACACTGTGGCGGAAAGTGGGTTCCCGCAGGCTTGGATCGGCAATAATCAGACTGCCTTGCAAAGAATCAGCGTGATCTTCTTCGGTGGATGACATGTAACAAAATAAGTAAGGAGTATTGCGTAGCGGAATACGCTGTCAATTTAAGCTGGGAATAGGGAATTCGCAATAATGGACTTGCGTATAGTGCGGCTTTGGCGAGCGTGGGGCTTCAGTAAAAACGCATTGTCGATGAAAGAACTGACAGAATACTTAAAGGAGGGGCAGGAACTGGACAGGGATCAAGTGGTCGTCGCCGGCGATGCCCTTTTGGATGAAAGCATTGCAGCTGAAGAAAAGGCTGATTTTCTGAGCGAGTTGGCGAGCAAAGGGGAAACCCCGGGAGAGATCGCGGCTTTTGTAGAAGTGTTTCTTGATCGAGCGGTGGACCCCGGTCTTTCATCGGATCAGCTGGACGGTCCGGTGCTGGATATGTGTGGGACCGGCGGGGATAAACTGGATTTATTCAATGTATCGACCACGACCATTTTTGTGTTGGCGGCGGCGGGAGTGAAAGTGGTCAAACATGGTAATCGCGGCATCACTTCTAAGAGTGGTGGAGCAGATGTGTTGGAAGCTCTGGGGATTCGCATTGATTTGCCGCCGGAGGAATTTGCCGAGTGCGTGAAGCAGGTGGGCGTGGGTTTTTTGTTTGCCCCGATGTATCATCCGGCTTTCAAGGCGGTGGCCCCGGTGCGGAAAATGTTGGCTGAGTCTGGTCAGCGGACGATTTTTAATATTCTGGGCCCCTTGCTCAATCCAGTGCGGCCGGATTATCAGGTGATTGGTGTTTTTGATGAAAATCTGCCCCCGGTTTTTGCCGATATTTTAGGGCGTTTGGGGAGGAAGCAGGCTTGGGCGGTGCATGGAAAAACGGAGGACGGAAGCGGGATGGATGAAATGTCGATTTGCGGAGCGACGGAGATTTGGAAAACCTGCGCCGGAGAGAAGTCATCGGAAACGGTTGTGCCGTCGGATTTGGGTTTGAAAGTGAGTGATGTGGGTGAGCTGAAAGGTGGCGATGCGGCGGAAAATGCCGGGCTGTTGCAGGGTATATTGTCAGGGGAGGTGACCGGGGCCAAGCGAGATATAGTGTTGCTGAATGCGGCGGCGGGTTTGGTGGTGACGGGTAAGGCTGCGGATTTGAGTGAGGGCATGGCGTTGGCGGGTGAGCAGGTGGATAACGGCAAGGCGCTTGCAGTGCTTGAGAAGTGGAGAGCTTTTCGAGCAGGCTGAACCGCGGATTTCGCGGATGAACGCGGATAAGAGGAACGGGTGGTAAGATAACAGGGGGTCAGAGCAGTTGGGATAAAAAAGTTTTGGCGGGAACTATTAGAGGAGCACCAGGTTTGGCGAAGCAGTCTGCTTGCACATAGTCTGCCTCTAGCACGACTTGAAAAGCGAAGGGGGAATGGGTCTGTTTTTGATAGGTTATGAGTGAAGGACTGATGGATGTTTCACGCTTTTTTACTTCAACTAGGAACCAGGGTTTATCATCCTTGATAACAATAAAGTCGACCTCCCTTTGCTCTTTGTCTCTCAAGTAAGCGAGTTGAAATTTTCCAAAGCCCATATCGTTCCAGCCTTCGACAGCTTTAAGGAGATGGCAGGCGATAAAAGTCTCGGCTTTGTCTCCGGGGTTTTCGATATCAGCCCAATCTCGCAGAAACCATTTGGGCTCTTTGCGCAGTGACCGGGCGACATTTTTGAACCAGGGGCGGATCAAAAAACCATGATGCAGGCTACTCAATGAGTCGATCCAGCGGCGCATGGTGTCGACAGACACTCGAATCTCTTTGGCAAGATTGCTGTAAATGATTTGGTGGGAAGAGCGGGATTTCAGCAGCTTTACCAGCAAGCTCAATTGGTCAATCTGTTGGATTTGGGTGAGGTCCCGGATGTCCTCGCGTAAGAGTTGTTGGCTGCGCA
>JAADHD010000184.1 GCA_013152075.1 Verrucomicrobiota bacterium
GGTAAAATACGAACGAAGAAAAATGCAGAGTGATCAGTTGGCACCGCTCAAACTTCTTTCTTAAACGGCAGCAAGCCGAAAAACCAACTCTTAAAACGTTGCCTGCCCGTAGTCATAGGCTCTTTTTGATGAAGAATTTGCTCACCCTTTTCATCTACCCCTTCCCATTCAAGTTTAGTCACACCCGTCGAACGCACGCTCCAGCTATTGGCCGGACCAAAGTCAGCCTCCAACGTTTCTTTGAGCTGTGCCGCAAAAGCCTTGCTCTCGATTAACAGCCCCATCTCCGTGTTCAAAGCAGCAGAACGCGGATCAAAATTAAACGTCCCTATGTAAACCCGCTTGTCGTCAAAAATCGCCGCTTTTCCATGCAGAGCAAGAGAAGCATCGCCGGCGGATCGAGTGGAAAAGTGATAATGCCTCCTCAGGGCGTCAGGGCGAATTTCGTGCAACTTCACCCCCGCCTTTAAAATACCTCGCCGCAATCTGGCGTATTTAGCATGAACCATGCCTTGGTTATTGGTAGCCATTGAATTCGTAAGAAAGCGAATGCGCCCCCCACGCTCCACAAATCCCTTCATCCCTTCAATCTCCCAGTCATATGGCACAAAATAGGGGTTCACTATCAACAGCTCTTCCTTCGAGTGATATTGCATCTGAAGGTAGGCAGGCCCAATCACCGACCCATGCGAGAACAAACCATCCTTTTCCGGATGATCCGCAATCACCAGAATCTTCGCCGACATGGCTCGAGCAAAAAGCTTGTCTAGATAGCTCTTCGCCTGCCCCTTGGAAAGGGAAACCGGAAGCGAGAAGCCCTCGTCTGCATCCAGCTTTGCTACACTCTTGTCAAGATCCCGGGCGTACTGCTCGATCTGGATCGGCCCCACCTTTTTATGAAAGCGATACGAGACCGGTTTGGCTAGGTTGCTCCTCCAGAATTCGTTAAAACTAGCCCGTGCTCCCGAAACAGCTTCTCCGCGGAAGATCACATCAAAATCACGGAAATTAAACTCGGTGTGGGCACCAAAATAATCATCTCCAATATTTCGCCCCCCCATAATAACAACCTTCCCGTCCGCAATGAAAAGCTTGTTATGCATTCTATGATCCAGTTTCCCAAAATGAACGATCCAATCAAATGCCTTGGCCAAAGGACGGTCTTTTCCATAAGTCGAAGGATTATAAAAACGAAATTCCACATTCTTGTGAGCAGACAAAGCAGCGAGTAGCATATCCGTAGGCTCCAGTAGAAATTCATCCACCAACAGGCGCACTTTGACCCCTCTGTCTGCCGCAGCGATTAATCGGTCGACGAGAATGAGACCCGTTCCCTCTCTCGACCAGAGATAATACTGCGCATCGATTGATTTGCTGGCATTTTCAATCAGCGCGAGTCGAGCCAGAAACCCCTCCCCGCCCCGATCAAGAAGCGCCAATTCAGATTGCGGCACATCTTTAAACAAGCTTTCATGAAAATCGGCCCCGGATTCTTCTACCCCCTTAGTAGCAACCTGATCAGGGTGAGTAAACAGCCCTGCCGGAGGCCGGTTCGAAAAGGAAGAACACCCCACCAAGGCGATCAGCGCCCATGATAGCAAGAGCTTACT
Source organism: Verrucomicrobiota bacterium (assembly GCA_013152075.1). Classification (GTDB taxonomy): domain Bacteria; phylum Verrucomicrobiota; class Verrucomicrobiia; order Verrucomicrobiales; family DEV007; genus JAADHD01. Next base: position 1,611 of record JAADHD010000184.1, read on the forward strand.
ACAAAAACCGAAACCTACTTGTGATGAGAAAATTTTCACCTGACTACTCTTGCTAAAAATACTGGCGTCCCCGGCGAGAATCGAACTCACATCTAAGGTTTAGGAAACCCTTGTTCTATCCGTTGAACTACGGGGACTGATTGATCGGCACCCTCCCTGTTAACACCGCAAAGCTCGACTCGCAAGCCTGTCTGTTATTCCATGAAAGATGTGGACACTTCCCGCCATACCCCCCTTTGTCAATCAGCTCGATCTGAGCCGTTCATTACAGGGGGAATTTCTTACCCGAAATATTGATTCAAAGTAGAATTTTGCATGCCAGCATGACACGAATATCCCAAGGCCTAAAAACACCGCGAAGGCGGAGCGCTGGATTTGTCTTCGTAGCGTCGGCTTCAGACGATGATCTTACCCGCTTTTAACAGCCAAACATCGACTATAACCGACGCTACGAAGATAACCTGACCAGCTAATTTACATCAAGGCACAAAAAAACCGGATCCTTCCCAGGAACCGGTTTTTCATGAATTTAATTCTTCAGCCTTCGATTTCCTGGGCGTGAAATATCGTCCAGTCATCGAGGTTGTTAAGGTTCACCGCATCCTTGATCGATCCATCGTCAGGACGACCAGCTGCTTCAAGAATTTGAGCGCGAGTAGCGTCTTCATGAATGTAACCGGTAACGCCTGCATTCAACTCATCGACTTTGGCCTGATCCAATGATCCTCCTTTTTGCTCGAGAATCCAGTTTTCCATCTGGATGTAGCTTGGTTTCACAGACCCGATGTAGTTAAGGAACTCCTCGCGATCAATGCCAACCGCATCGAGCACCATCTGATCATATCCAGCGCCTGCGGCAGGATAGTCATCATGAAGTTTACCCACTGCATCAAGCGAGGCTTTTTGCCAGAGACGAGGGAGGTGAAGAACGCCAAGCGGGCCGGCGGTTCCTGAACTGATTGTTGGTACGGTTTTGCTCATAATAGTAATTCGTTATAGGAAGCAGAACCTTACGAAAATTCCCCATCAAGGCAAAGGAAATCCACTGATTAAAATCTTAATCAAACCTCTAGCCTCTCCCTCTCGCAGCTCCAACACTTACCCAGCTCTCCTGGAACGGGTTCTTTGCACGCAGGACAAATCCATTCCTTACCCGCAGGTTGATCCATAGCCTCATGCGCGGCAAGGATCTGTAGCGCGCGGCCAGAATCTTCGTCATATTGCACACACAACACCGGATCAAACTCACTGCCTGCCGCTCGCTGCTGGGTCAATGAATTTTTGATAAAACAAACGATCTGAGCCTCTTCCAGAATGCTCTGGTATAGCCCGACTTTAACCGAATCCCTGTGCCGAAATATTTCTCTCATCGTCGAAAACCATACTCCAACACAAAGAACTGTGGCTTCAACTCCGCTAATGGCTCGCGGAGTTTTTCTAACTCTTCTTCCGGACCATGAATCTCCAAGCGTAAAAAATTGGCGATTTTTAAACTCTCTTCCAACAGCTCGCTGACATTATCAAGGTGCGCCAACAGTCCTTCGGCATCTTCGTAGCCTTCCCTGCAATGCGCCTGCTCACCATCAAAGCTAAAGCCGTAATACAAGCATTTTGACTCTTCGTTCGTTTTCTCCACGAACTTTTCGCACAAACTTTTAAACGCCTCAAGTTGGCCTTCCTTAATTTTAAAGTAGGGAGCGATCGTGCAACAGGTATCCTGGATAGTCATAGTTTATTTCTTGCTTTGGTTTTGAATTATATTTTTCAGCTCAGTCAAAACTAAACCTGCCTCCGCGTGACCGCCATGACTTAGAAATGCTCTTTT
>JAADHD010000049.1:0-3435 GCA_013152075.1 Verrucomicrobiota bacterium
CAGGTTCTGATTTTGAGAACCGAGGCCGTAAGTGATCCACGATCCCATTGCTGGATCACCACTGAAGCGACTGCCGCTGTTCATTTGGTACATAGCGGTCGGATGATTGACCGAGTCCACCTGGCATCCGCGATAGAAACAGATGTCGTCGGCAACGGTGGAAAGGTTTTCCCACAGACTGCACATGTCCGCTCCGGATTCCCCGGCTTTAATGAAATCGAAGGGACTCTGAACGTAGTAACGTTTGCCCGTCGCCATCGCCGAGAGCATTTTGTCATCACGGACAAATTGCTTGGCGTGCAACTGCTGCAGTTTTGGTTTTGGATCGAAGGTGTCAATGTGCGAAGGCCCTCCTTCCATCATCAAAAAAATGCAGGACTTGGCTTTGGCAATGAGTGATCCGGGTGATGGCAGGCCACTGGCTTTTGAGGTGGCGGCCAAACCGGTTCCGGCAATCAGATCGGTTAATGCGATGCTGCCCAGGCCAGTGCCCAGTTGATAGAGGAAATCCCGGCGTCCGGTGGATGGTGAAATATTTTTCATGGGTTTTGTAGCGGAGTTAGGAATTAATAAATGTAAACAAACTCGTTGGAATTGAACAGCACGAGGCAGATGTCGGCCAGGGCCCGGGTTTTTATGTCCACATCGTTTGCTTGAAGGTCGGGGATGTAATCTTCGTAGGTTTCCAGGCGCTCGGTGTATTGGTAGGCTTCTCCGGTATTTTCCTCTTTGGCATTTTGTAAAATTTTGACCGGCGCTTTGCGGGCGAGCAGTTTCATGTTGGCGTGTTTTTCCTCTCCAGCTTTCCAGTGATTGATACAGGCTTCGATTTCTTCTTTTTCCGGTGAGCGTCCGTAAACCTGTTTGAAGGCGCTGACGATTGCACTCGAACGGCTGTCATTTTCCTGCAGCAGACGATGGGCAAATGACAGAGAACGGTCGTAACTTTCTTCGCTATTAAACAGGCTGAAGACCTGCGGGGTAACAGTTGAGCTGTCTCGGCGTTCACAGGATTGATTGGGGCCGGGTTGGTTGAAGGTTTCCATGAAAGGGTCGCGCAGACCACGGATGACCTTTGCATAAATCGAACGACGATTGCGTTGCTCGGGCTTGGGGTTGGGTTGATAGGACGGAGCTAGGGTTCCCATGATCAAGCGAGGTTGCAAGGCGGCTTCAATATTGATATCGGGGCGAATGGGGATGCCTCCCATCTCGGGGTTCAGTTCTCCGGAACAAAACAGCATGCTGTCACGAAGTTCCTCGGAGCTGAGTCGGCGCTCTTTGTAGCGAGCGTAGAGCGTTTCATTGGGATCAATTTTGGCAATTGCCTTAGGCGCAGGGTGCTGGGATGAGCGACGATAGACGTCGGAGTTCATGATCAGGCGATGTAGGGACTTGATTGACCATTTATTTTTTACGAATTGGGCTGCCAGCCAATCCAGCAGTTCGGGGTGAGTGGGTTTTTTTCCAGTGGCGCCAAAATTGTTGGGATTGCCAGCGAGACCACCACCAAAATGTCCCTGCCAGATGCGATTGACCATTACCCGTGCGGTCAGGGTATTGTGTGGTTGAGTAATCCAATTGGCCAGATCCCGGCGACGTCCTTTGGGATCTTCAGTGATCTGTTTACTTTTTTCGGCGCCTTCAAAATGCACCGCGCTGAGCACGCCCGGACTTACTTTTGTAGTGGGTGCAAACGGGTCGCCGCCGCCGAGAATACTGGTTTCTTCCAGGCTGCCTTCTTTCATCGGTTGCTCTGGCATCATCATACGATTTTGGATGGATTTTTTGTAAACCGTGCCACCGCTGAAGGTTGAAAAGGCAATCGCTTGGTATCTGTCTAGTTCCCATTTGAAGCGTTTTTTGTTTTTACCAGCAGTGCGTAAGCGTCCGATTTGAGAGCCCGTCAGTCCGACCCACTGCGGAGGTGTTTGATCGGCTGACAGTTTTTTCTTCAAAGCCTCCGAGCGAGACCGGTATTTGAGGCCGCGTTCTTCGCACCATTTTTTAGCACCTTCAACGGTGGCTCTACCGAGTTCTTTGAGGTCTTTGGCGTTTTCCTGCATGCGCACGCGCAGGTAGTGCTCGTCTTCTTTCATGCCCTTGAGATTTTCTTCAGCGAGGAAATCTGCATTGCGGTCACCAAACTGGGTGGTGGCAAAAACGGCCTGCATTTTATAATAGTCTTTGGTTGGGATCGGATCGAATTTGTGGTCGTGACATTGAGCGCAGCGCAGAGTATGACCGAGGAATACCTGGCCGACGGTATTGGTCACATCATCGAGGAAGGCCTGACGGGTAAGTTTGGCCACGCTCATAGAAGTTTGCTCCCATGGGCCCATGCGAAGGAACCCTGTTGCGATCAGTTTTTCACTATCGTTGGGATCGATTTCATCACCAGCCAGCTGTTCGCGAACGAACTGGTCGTAGGCTTTGTCTTGATTAAAAGCACGGATCACATAGTCGCGGTAACGCCAGGCATTGGGACGCTCGTAATCATTGGCGAATCCAGCGGAGTCGGCATAACGAACTACATCAAGCCAATGGCGCCCCCACTGCTCGCCATAACGCGGGCTGGCGAGCAGGCGATCTACCAAATTAGCAAAAGCCTGTTCGTCTGATCCTGAGTCCTTGATGAATTGATCGGTTTGTTGTGGTTGGGGAGGCAGTCCGGTCAAATCAAAAGTCGCCCGGCGAATCAGCGTGCGTCGATCAGTGGCTGGGGCGGGACTCAGTTTGACAGCTGACAGTTTGCGATTGATGAAGGCATCGATGGGGTTGGCATCTTTGCGGTTTTTTTCAGGCAAAAATTCTCGCGGGACTTTGGGTTCTTTGATCTGCTGGTAGGCCCAGAGATTTTTCTTCTCATAACGCCGATTGGTCCATTCTTCGCCGAGTCCACCACTCGTCAAAACTTTGATGCCCGGAGCATAGGCTTCGTAGATGGCTGCGACTCGCTGATCATCCGGCCAGGGGGCGCCGAGCTTTATCCACTTTTCCAGCGCATCGATTTGCTTGGCATTGAGACGATCGTTTTCCTTGGGCGGCATTTCCATGTCTTCATGCAGCCATTTGACGGCCGTCAGCATGGTGCTTTTGCCCGCGTCACCGGGAACCAATACTTGAGCGGATTCTTCGCCACCTTTGAGCGTGCTTTCAAGCGTGAGCAGATCGAGATCACCTTTGATTTTATTGCGGTCCTCGCCATGACAACCAACACACTTCTCGACCAGCATCGGCTTAACGCTTAACGCGAACAAACGCTCGGCTTCACTGGCTTTTATTTCAGCGTAAGAATTGGTCGCACTGAGAATGGTTAAGGCGGTGGTGAAAAAAATGATAGTGATGGAAGGGGATGTTTTCAAAATAAAGGGAATGGTTTAGGGTTTGCCAATTTCATACATTTCTTTAATCTTGTCCGCGGGTAGGACTTCC
>JAADHD010000049.1:3473-3964 GCA_013152075.1 Verrucomicrobiota bacterium
AGCAAACCACGGGTCGTCGGCTTTCAAAGGCAGGCCCCAGTTGCCAATTTCACCCGCACCGATTCGAGTGGTGTGGACTTCTCTTTGGGGGATAGCCACTTCGCTACTGACTTTTTCCCCATTGATGTAGTGCGTGACCTCTTGTTTTTGCTCGTCAAAGACGGAAGCAAGATGCATCCACTGACCACTCTGGGTGACGTCCCAGATCACAGGCGAAAAATAAATGTAATTGGTGTAATTACCGGTTTCACGGATTTTGATCGATAACATCAATTTACCATCGTTACGAATCTGCCAATGAGGCTCTCCTGCTTGATAATTATCAGCGAGAAATAGTGCGTTGTACTGACGATCCAAACTGTCGATACGTGCCCAACAGACAAAGGTGAGCGACTTGAATTTCCCGGGGATAAATACCCGGGTTCGACTGCCGGTGGGTTTGAACTCCAGGGCGCTTTTGAGCTTAGGCCAACGGCCTTCGACTTTGCGCG
>JAADHD010000038.1 GCA_013152075.1 Verrucomicrobiota bacterium
AACTTCTCTTTTACTTGGTCCAATATCTACCGCTTAGATGAAACATTCGCCCTCCACTGGAAAATCAGTGACAACGGCAAGTCAACCGAATTGGCACTCGATCTCTTCTTTTTAGAACTACGAAAGTCCCTTCCAGTTGACGAAGCCAACTGGGGCGACAGCAGCATCTTTCTCCCTATTTTTTACGAAGCTTTCCGAGCCATTCGTAATCCCGAACACGTAGTTGCTACCACTAAAGCCGCAGATCAACTAGCGGACAAAGAAGTGCTCGCTCGCGAGCTCGCCATGGCAGGTCGCCTATGGTTAGCCAGCTACCCGCAACTTCCCGAAGCCGCCAAAACCTTACCAAATCCTGATGCCTGGATCGACCGAGCTAACGAAGCTTTCGACTCAGAATCCCTCTCTCCTAATCTCCGAGCCAGCCTCGCACGCCACTTCCTCTACCGCGCCGGCACTAACTGCCCCGAAAAACTACAGCGTCGAATCATCACGGAAATCACCGCCCTGATCATGAACGACGCCCCTTTTAACGGTTGGGAACTCTCCTTGGTCAGCAATACCCTATTGCGCATGCCGCGCGACAATGACTGGTGGCAGGGAGCCACTGAGAAATTTATTGCAGCTTGGAATCACAAAAGTCGTTTTGATCATGTCAAACACGCAGGTAAAATCCCCTTCGCCCCCAATCTCGCCCCGGTGCTCACAATGCTGGCCTTGCAGTTTGCCGCAGACGACAAAACGGGAGCTCAACAAACAATAAAACTACATGACACCCTCCTGAAAACCAGTTCACATGCGATCGCCCTGTTGATTCGCTACCAGGAGTATGAGCAAGCTCTGAGCTGGGCGTTAGACAATCTTGAAGTTTTGGAGCCCCTGAAAAACTCCATCGTTGGCGGAGCCTTCCAAATTCACTACGATGAAAAACTCGACCGCAATCTTAGTGAGTTTCTGAAAAAGGTGAAAGGAGAAGATCAGCGATTGCTGATCGAATCGATCATCGTCAACGCTCCACTTGATTTCCGACCTCGCAATAAGGCTGACAAACAGGCACAAAACAAACGCATAAGCAGTCTTGTGAAAAGCTTCGGTAAAACTTCATTTTCCAATAAAGACAAGCGCAAGCGCATTCAACAATATCTCTCCACGCATCACCAGACAGCAAACATTCTCAGTGAAGAATTTGCCCAAAATTTTCAATCAGTTAATATCGGAAAAATCCCCTTGCTGAAGTCACAAACCTCCATCATTTATCCCGAAATTCAACCGCTCGCCTGTTATGCCACTAACCGGGCGCTGCAGGGGGATCCCGAGCCACTGCGCAAACTGATGCTGAAACTAGCTTCCACTGGAAACCGGGGATCCAAGTGGCCTTACAAAGTCGCCGTGGAACAAATCGCCGCCACCTTATTTCGCGCGCTCACCCTCGAACTCAACAAAATGTCACCCGCCCAATTAAAATGGGCACAACAAGCAAGCCAGATCTATTTCGATACCCTGGAGGGAGATATTGGCTACAATCAACTCATCTATCTATCCCACAGCCACGTGGTTTTAAGCGCTCTGCTTTCTGGTGATGCCAGGGCCGATCAATGGAAATCAAGCATGCAGAAAGAACAGCAAGAACATTTTCAACAAATCCTACGCAGCAAATATGTCTCCCCCTCCTACACCATCCTCGACCAACTTCTGCCCGCTTCCCATCCAAAATTCAAACTCGCCAAGGAAGCTCTGGAATACCATATTTGGCTCGCTCCAGAAAAATAATTCAATTACTTTCAACAGACGACTCCCTCCGCAACTCGATCCGCACGATTTATAACTAAACATTCGAAACCCAAGCTCTTATCCGCGCCAATCCGAGGAATCTGCGGTCTACTAAAAGAATTTAACCGCGGATGGCGCGGATTAGCGCGGATAAGAAAGAAGAAAATGAATTTATTTATAGAATTACTACAGACGAATCCCGCCGCAACTTGACCTGTACGATTTATAACTAAACACCCGAAACCCAAACTCTTATCCGCGCCTATCCGCAAAATCCGCGGTCTACTAAAAGAATTTAACCACGGATGGCACGGATGGGCGCGGATAAGAAAAAAAAATATTTCAATACAGAACAACAGATGACTTCCGTTGAAACTTGACCCCCACGATTTACAACAAGAGTCCCCACAACCCACCTCTTATCCGCGCTAATCCGCGAAATCCGCGGTAATAATTTCCGGATATTTGTAATTCGTTCCGGATCCTTTCAAGCGACTGCGACAGCTTCGCTTAGCCTCAACCCCCTCCCCCCATGCAACGCCCACCTATATCCATTTTATGCAGTGCTCTGGTTTTGATTCTGCTCCTCCTGCCCCACCCCGCTTACGCTCAACGCTCCTCCTTGCCCAAATGGAAACAACGGCGCTCGGCTTTGGATCAAGTTCACATCATTGATGAATTTAGAATTTATTACACCCTGCAAGGCGACGATGCGCTTCCGGAAACTCACGATCTTAACAACAACGGTATCCCCGATCGAATAGAAAACATCGCCCTGCAACTGACCACAGCACGCGATCTCTACACCGAGACATTCAAACTACGGCATCCGCTTGAAAGCTCTCGCTACAAAAACCAAGCTCAATTCATCGATGTGAATGTCGGATCGCTGCCTTTATCCCCGACCTTCGACGCAGAGAAAACCAAGGGCAATGGCTCCGCCGGAGATGAAGTGGTCAACTACTATCGCCCCGGCGATCCCGAACCCGGGTCCAGTGTTCTCACCATGGATATCTCTAAAACCCTGGACCACAAAAACCTGACTCCCGCACACGAACTGTTCCACTTGTTCCAATCCTCTTACACCATGTTCAAAGCCAGTTGGTTCGCCGAAGGAACCGCCCGTTGGGTAGAGTTTGTCTTCCGCGAAGGAAGTGGTCGACCTAAAGACCTGCCATACACAAAACCAGAGCAGGAAAAACTATTCGCGATGAAATACGATGCGGAAGGGTTTTGGAGCGGTCTCGCTCAAGCCGCCTATCCACAAGAAGCAATCAATGTGCCTTCGGAATTGCTTCGCCGCACCTACGTCGGCAGCAATGATCCGGTCGTCCGGGACACAAAGTTTCGCGGAGCGTTATTGATCAAACCTTTATTGGAAGCTCTGGATAAAACCGATGACCAGGCGGTCATCGATTTTAACCTCAAAACTTACGACTGGTCTGAAGCGCAACAAAGGTCACCACTAAACAACCCTTATATCTTGTCAGCCATCATCGCCGTCGCCAGCAAACATGCCTCAAATTCTCAAGCAATCCGATCCATGGTTCAGAATCTACCCACTCGGAGCCAACACACCACACTCTCAATTAAAGGCTGGATGATTCATTTGAACGGCCTGCTCAAACGAGACGATCCTGAGGCAACCGCA
>JAADHD010000473.1 GCA_013152075.1 Verrucomicrobiota bacterium
TATGTTTTTCCAAATCGGCTGCGCCACATTTTCATCAGCACGAAGATCTGCAATTCCGGAAGCAGAACGCTTGCGGCCACCAAGTTTGGTCGCAGCCTCATCAATATCCAATAACAGCTCATTATAAGTCTGATGCCTGTCATCTGGCTTGCGCGCCATCATGCGATCAATTAAACGGCAGGTCCGTTTGCGAGAATCAGGAGCCGTTTCGATCAGGCGTATCGTCTTAGCCTTGATTTTTTTCAACTCTTCCAGAGATGCCGTATTGGCAGCATAAGGAGGAGTTCCACTCACCGCATGAAACAAGGTCGCCCCAAGGCTGTATATATCCCCTCGAAAATCGTCAGGTTCGCCATCCAGCTTTTCCGGAGGCACATAAAAGGGAGTCGCCCACACATCCTCATCGGCATCATGGTGCCCTGTCTGAACAGCCAGACCGAAATCCACAAGTTTTGCACTGCCATCATTAGTCAGTAAAATATTACCGGGTTTAATGTCGCGGTGAATCAATCCAGCCTTAAAAGCCGCATATAACCCGCTAGTCACATCATGGGCAATCTGCATGGCCTTGGCTTCAGGCACGCAAGCTTGGTTGGTGATGAGCTCCTCCAGGCTCATATTATCCACCAATTCCATCGCGATAAAGAAATAGCCGTAATCCGATCCCACTGTATAAACCTTGACCACATTCGGATGATTCACAGAAGCGGTGATCTTGGCCTCTCTCTCAAAAGATTCAGTCAGCTTTTTGTCCCTGCTCAGTTCTTTGTGCAATACCTTCAGTGCAACCGAACGTCCCAAAGTCTCATCCACTGCCAGAAAAACCTGACTCATTCCCCCTTCACCCAGTAATCGTTGGACTTTATATTGCCCCAATTGCGTCCGCACTCGGATACTGCCATGACAATGAGGGCACTCAATTTTGGCGTAAGGAGGCTGAACCGAAACATCAATGTCCTCACCGCATTCCGGGCAAGCATTTATCAATGGCTCTTGTTCTTGAGTGGACATGCTGATTTTGAGACGAAAACTAAAGGACTGCTCGGCAAAAGACAAATTTGTTGCCAGCAAGACGCAATCCGGCGACGATGATCTTACTCAAAACAGGTTGCGTTACAAATGGCAAGGCCAATGACCGAACAGCTCGATTCATATCCTCACTTGCGAAACGGTATTCAATTCCTTTTTCAGTCATTTATTATCGTTCGTCATAGTTTTCGAACTCAAGCCAGTGAAACTAACATCCCGCAAGCGAATTATCAATCACTCAAACCGCAATGAAAAAAATTGGAAATTCAGAAAAATATCGTTTTTCTGTAAGTGAGAAAGCGGATGTCGGCTTGCGTCTCGATCAATTCCTCGTAAATCACTTGAACGGACTGTCAAGGTCTAGGGTTCAACAACTTATAAAGGATAATACGGTTTTAGTAGATGGTAATACAGCGAAAGCAAAGCTCAAATTAACAATAGGAAATGAGGTTCTCGTAGAAATTCCTGAACCCATAGTCATGGAGGATGTTGAGCCGCAGGACATCCCTCTGGATGTGATATATGAAGATGACGATTTTATAGTCATCAATAAAACATCCGGAATTGTCGTGCATCCCGCTGCCGGGAACCCAGACGGAACCTTGGTCAACGCACTATTATACCATTGCCAGGGTGAGTTGTCAGGAATTGGAGGCGTCCAGCGGCCGGGCATCATCCACCGCTTGGACAAAGATACCAGCGGCTGTCTTGTAGCTGCCAAAAATAACCTCGCTCATCAGGAAATCAGTCGTCAGTTCGCCGATCGCGAAACCACCAAGATCTATCACTGTGTCGTGCAAGGTTCCCCCTCTCCTTCAAGTGGTCGAATCGAAAACCAGATTGGTCGCCATCCGGTGAACCGTCAAAAAATGACGGTGCTGGAACCGCCTGCCGGTAAACGCGCCAAAACAGATTACAAAACACTAAGAGAAGGCCCGGGCGGAAGAGCTAATTGGACCTTCATCGAATGCCATCTTCACACTGGGCGAACTCACCAGATCCGGGTTCACATGAAATCTCTCGGATGCCCCATTCTGGGCGACGTAATTTACGCCCAGCCTTCCCGCCAGAACCCCTCGGCCTCCCGATTACTGCTCCATGCCAGCCGACTCTCCTTCACCCATCCAAGCTCCAAAGAGCCACTCTCCTTCACCTCCCCTTTGCCAGAAGCCTTCTCTGTCTATAGCTCAGAGCCTATTTCTGGGTCATGTGCACATCCTGCTGCGGGAATGGAATCGAAATCCCAGCGTCGTCAAAAGCCTCTTTGACCTGACGGGTTACATCCCAATAAACATCCCAGTAGTCGGAAGTTTTCACCCACGGACGAGCGATAAGATTCACTGAGGAATCGGCCAGTTCATGGACTTTCACCACCACTTCCGGACTTTTCAAAACCAATTCATGCTTCTCCAGAATGCCTTCCAAAATGGACTGAACCTTCTGCAGGTCATCGTCGTATCCCACGCCAAATACGAGATCCACCCGGCGTGTCGTTTTGGCCGTCACATTTGTGATCACATCCGACCACACTTTACCATTGGGAATAATCACCTCCTGATTGTCAGAAGTTTTCAGGACCGTCGATACCAAGCTCAATGATTCCACCGTGCCTGACACTCCCGCAGTTTTGATAAAATTACCAATATCAAAAGGCCGGTAAAACAAAATCATCAATCCGGCGGCAAAATTTCCGAGTGAATCCTTCAAAGCAAAACCTATCACAAAGCCCACCCCCCCAATCGCGGCGATCATCGGGCCTACATTTACCCCGAGATATGACAATCCTATAACAATGCCTATCACAAGCGCAATACGCCGAATAATATTCACGAAAAACGATCTCAACAGATCCGAAGTGCGTCCGGCACGATCAAGTGTCTTGCCTGCCGCCTTGGCCCCCACTCGGCCAATCAATGAAGCCACAAATACGCACATCAAAAACGCCCCAATGGAAAGAACGAATTTTATCCCTCCCTGGGGCGAAACTACCCAGTTTTTGATTGCCAGTATTACAGTAGTAAACCCACCACTCGTTGAAATCCCTCCAACACTCCTGACATAAAGATCTGCCGATTTGATATCGACCCCCTTGGTTTCGGCGGAAATAATTACCTGGCGCACCTTTTCAATCAATACGGACTTTTCTTCGTTCAGTTCTACCGCTTTTTTGCTGTTAGCGGCGGCTTGCTCCTTTAGCTCGGGGTCGGCCAGGGCCAGTTCAACCAGGCTCATTTCCCTTGCCTTCGTGTGAAGCAAAGCCAGCCAAGCCTCCAATTCCACCTTCACCTCGTCAGCAGAAAGGGGGCGCAACTGAACCTTCAATAATGCAGTAGAAATTTGAGTATCCTCAGCCGAAACGGCCTGATAGGCGGAACCTGCTG
>JAADHD010000259.1 GCA_013152075.1 Verrucomicrobiota bacterium
TGCGCACGGTGGTCATTGCGGAAAACCATGCGGTCAAGCAGATCATTGAAAATAATTTGATTCAACTTCGGGACTCGATGGCCAGTCAGGGGTTGAAAGTGGAAAGTTTCACTGTCATGGTGGGCGGCGATGAAGGGCAGGCAGGGCAACAAAATACGCCGAATGAAGGCTTCTCACATTATGCGGATCCCTCAGCGACACGAAACGATGAGGCATCTGAAACGCTTGCAGACCGAACGCCTTCGGGTACGATGCGAATTCTCCACGGAGATTCACAGTCGATCAGCGTCATGGCCTGAAGGCCGTAACTCAATGGAAATTAAATTTAAATCAACATTTTCGGAGATTTAAAAAATGATAACAGGTTTGACACCCATAGCCACAGAATCCGCATCGGCGGTCAGCAATATTGCTGGTCAGCAAACATTGGGTAAGGAGGATTTCCTGCAACTCCTGGTGGCGCAGCTCCAGGCGCAAGACCCACTGGACCCGCAGAGCGCGGAAGATTTCAGTGCTCAGCTGGCACAGTTCAGTGCGCTTGAGCAAATGACCAATATCAATACCACTTTGGAACAAAGCCAGAAATTTGAACAAGCAATCAATAATTCAGCGCTGATCAACCTGATCGGCAAAAATATTGATTCGCAGGGGAATTCGATCGATTTCAATTCCGGGGAAGTGAAGACGCTTAGTTTCTCTTTGGATGAAGATGCGGCTGAGGTGGAAGTGGATATCATGGACAGCGCTGGCAATACCGTGACGACCTTGAGAATCAATGAGCTGATCGCTGGCAATAATCAGACGGTTTGGAATGGAACGGATGGAGAAGGCAACCCGGTTCAGCCCGGAGCCTATACCTTTCAGATAAAAGCCAAAAATACCAGAGGCGATGATATCGGTGCTCAAACCTTCATATCCGGAAAAATAAGTGATGTGATTTTTGAAGAAAGTGGATCTTTTGCCATAGTGAACGGTCAGAGAATATCCGTGTCCGAAATCTCACGTGTCGGCACTTAAAATAATAGAAAAGGAGCTCCGCTCATGGCGTTAATCAGTGCATTGTTCACAGGCGTATCGGGACTCACCAGTAATTCTCAGGCCTTGAATGTAATCGGCGACAACATCGCCAATGTCAATACGGTTGGTTTTAAAGGAAGCAAGGCGGTGTTCAGCGATGTGTTCAGCACACTGCTGGCCAATGGAGACACGACCAGTCAGGTGGGACGAGGAGCGCAGTTGCAAGGGGTTCTTCAGTCGTTTTCCCAGGGGGCTTTCGAGTCCTCTTCGAATGCTCTGGATCTGGCTGTGGATGGTTCGGGATTTTTTATGGTCAATAATGGACTGGGAAATTTTTATACCCGCAACGGCCAATTTCGTATGAACGATCAGGGAGTGGTTCAGGCCCCGACCGGAGAAGTTTTGCAGGGATTTAAAATAACAAATGGGGTCACCGCATCGAGTCTTGCCGATATAGACCTGGCGGGGGTGCAGTCTTCACCGAGCGCGAGTACCCAGTTCACGATGGGTGCCAATCTCAACGCCGCGTCTTCCGGCGGGACCACCTTCACCTCTCCCATCACCTTGTTCAACTCGGTGGGATCGCAGGTGATCCTGAGCATGACCTTCACCAAGGCGACGACGGGAAACACCTGGTCCTACGTGGCCAGTCCTTCGCAGGGAACCATGACCAGTGGAGCGTCGGGGACCGTTACCTTCGACACCACCGGGCAAATCTCGCTGATTAACGGAGGAGCCATTGCCGACCAAACCCTGGTCATTGATTACTCCAGCTCTAATCCGCCGGCGAATTCCCAATCCTTGACCTGGGATCTGGTCGATTCCACAGGAGCCACAAACGGTAAGTTGACCGGGTTTGCGGCGGAATCGAACAACAACTCACTGGTTCAGGACGGTTTCCCGACGGGCACACTGATCGGCCTGTCTGTCAACTCTAAAGGCATTATCTCAGGGTTGTTCAACAACGGTCAGTCGGATAATTTGTTTCAGGTTGCTCTGGCAGACTTTCTGGCGCCCACCGGGTTGAGCCGCGTCGGTCAAAACCTATTTGCCGAATCGGGCTCATCCGGCCAGCCAATCATCGGCGCGGCGGAATCGGGAGGGTTCGGGTCAGTGCTCGGCAGTTCGCTGGAGTTGTCCAACGTCGATCTGGCATCCGAATTCGTCACCATGATCCAGACCCAGCAGGCGTTTCAAGCCAGCGCCAGGGTCATCACCACAACAGACGACCTCTTGACGGAGACCGTGAATCTGGTTCGATAATTCACGCTATTGACGTCAGGATCTCCGAAGGCCCGGGCTCACGCCCGGGCCTTTTCATTTGGATAAAATACATTCTTTGTTTCAACCTGTTTTTTGCTAAAGTGTCCGCATGAACAGAGACTCTCAAATACAGGAAGTAAAATCCGCCACTCTGTTGCGTTTCAATGAACTCTGGAAACAAAACTTTCAGGCCAATCTGAACGCCATCCAGAGAAACCCCGGCGTCGCCTCCTTGAAAAACAAGTTGAAGAACCTGCCAGGCATTGTGATCGGCGCCGGCCCCTCGTTGGACAAAAACATCCGCTTCCTCGGTCAGGCGAAAGACAAAGCCGTCCTCATCGCCAGTGACGCGGCGCTCAAGCCCCTCCTTGCTCACAACATCGTGCCCGCGTTTGTCGTCTGCCTCGACCCGCAGGAAGACATCACCAAATTTTTTAAAGGCGTGTCGTCACGCGGCACGACTCTGGTGGCGCCATCGATCATTCATCCGCAAGTGTTGGATGTGTGGGAAGGTAACGTGGTTTTTTACAGTAAATTCGCGCCGGACATCGCCACCCTCACCCAGATTCAACGGCAGGCGCCGCATCTTGGCCATCTCACTCCGGGGGGAACGGTGCTGTCGGTCGCTTACGATCTGGCGTTTCAGAGCGGCGCCAACCCGATCCTGTTTGTGGGGCAGGACCTGTCCTATCCGCAGAAAAAAACCCACAGCCGTGAAGGCGAAAATGCCGAAGAACAATTGGCCGCCACCTATGAGCGTCAACGGGAAAATATTGTTCATGAAATAGATATCAATGGGCGGACTCTGCCGACGCTCAAAGCCATGTCGGTATCGAAGCAGTGGTTCAACTGGGCGTTCACTACATGGAAGCGCGAAGGCCCGGTCACGATTATCAATTGCAGTGAGGCGGGAATACTGATCGATCATTGCGAGTTGATGCCGCTCAGTGAAGCGATCTATAAATATTGCCGAAAGAAAATAAACGTCGCCTGGGCGTTAAAGAAAGCGCTGAATAAAAAACGATGAGAAACAATTTCACCGCAACACCCGCAGGGTGGCGGCGCAAAGGTCGCAAAGAAAACATAAACAGGAAAAT
>JAADHD010000087.1 GCA_013152075.1 Verrucomicrobiota bacterium
GATACTTTTTAACAGGCATCCAATAACAGATACCCTTTTCATAAAAGTACAAGTTATGGTAATTATAATTAACGTCAATTTAGACTTGCTCTAACACTAGGTTACTTTTTCGTAAGTATGCTCT
The DNA here is from genome assembly GCA_013152075.1 of Verrucomicrobiota bacterium. Taxonomy (GTDB): domain Bacteria; phylum Verrucomicrobiota; class Verrucomicrobiia; order Verrucomicrobiales; family DEV007; genus JAADHD01. The sequence continues at coordinate 125 of JAADHD010000087.1, forward strand.
CCCCGTCGCGTCTCACCCTTCACCATGACTGACTTCCGTCAAATTCGCATCAAAAATGCTCTTTGGGGTCTTTTCGCCGGCGATGCACTCGCGATGCCGGCGCACTGGTTCTACAAAATCCAAAATATCAAAGACACTTTCGACGGAGGCATCACTCAATATGAAGCGGCTCCGCATCCTCATCCCGAGAGTTTCATGGTCGGCATGGAGTATCACCCTGACGTCGAAGCCGCACAATCGCTGGGACGACCCTATGACACTCTTCACGATCACGCCCGCTTCTACGACACTTCCTTTTCAGAGCTCAAGATTGCGACGGGGGAATACGAGTCCGAACACGGCAATGCGACTCCATCGCTCGAAGATCGATATCACTATCACCACGACTTGAAGGCGGGGGATAACACCACCGCCGCGCAGCTCGTGCGGGTTCTGCTTCGCTCCGTCGCTAAGGAGGGCCGTTATAACGAGGATGCCTTTCTGCGGGAATTTGTCGCCTTCATGACGACACCCGGAAATCTTAAAGATCCCTACCAGGAGATCTACCTGAGAAGCTGGTTTGAGAATTTTTCCCAAGGTTGTCCCCCGTACAGCTCCGCCGATCGACAGAGAAGCTCCTGGTCAATAGGTTCTCACGGGGGCATGATCCGTCCTCTTGTGCTTTCGCTCCTGGGCGAGACGGATTATCTCGCTCTCGGCATGGCGGTGGAGCATCAAAACCTTACTCACCGCTCGGAGAACGTGGTCGCCGCTCTCGGCATTACCGTGCCGCTGCTGCAGGACCTCATTGCCGGAGTGAATCCCATGCAGGCCGCGACAAAACGTTCCGCGCTCCTTCGTGTGCCAAAGATCACCGGAGAGGAAATGTTTGCGATGTATCGCGAACACCAGGGCCCTGGCAATATTCCATCGCAGAGAATGTGGGAACTGCACACCCAACTCTCTGACGCGTCCTTTGACCTCGCCTCCATCGCGCAGGAGTCACCCGAAAATGTCGTCCTCAAACAGTTCGCTACAGCCTGCTACCCCGAACATGGACTTCCGCTTCTGCTCTACTGTGCGGCCCATCATCAGTTCGACCCCGAAGCGGCCCTTCTTGCCAATGTGAACGCTGGTGGTGATAACGTGCATCGCAACGCCATTCTAGGCTTACTTGTCGGAGCCGCCAGCGAATCTTTCCCGGAGCACCTCCGCGAAGGACTCTCCGACGCGGAAGCGTTACACAATGAGATCGACGCCTTCGTCGAAGTCGCCGCGTCAGGGGATGTTTGGTAGGTGCCGAAAAGTCTCATATAGATAAGTGTAAGCCATGCTCCCGTCTCCTGGGCCCTTTCCAATAAAAGTCTTATTATGTGGTGATGGATAGCCTGTTTTAACCATCCATTCGGGTGCTTTACGCTCCTCCGCCATTGACTCGGTAGGGCTGTAGCTGGTATAAAGGTATTGAGGCGCGTCGCCTCACCATTGAACGGTCAATATATGAAACAACTGTGGGTTATCGGAGTATTTTGGTTATCCTTAACTGTTCCGGCATCAAGCCAAAGTTTTACGCATTCGATTTCCAATTTGGGAACCAAGGAGGAAAAAACCATTGTGATCGATGGAATGAAAGTCGTTTTTCCCGTTGATCAGGAAGATGTCATTCAGCTTTTATTGCCGACCTTTGCGATCCATCGGGAAGTTCGGAAAGAACATGCGACTCGGGCAGCAAAAGAAATGAACGAGACCTTCCTCGGGCTGAAGCCGGAGATCAAAATGATAGTGAAAAAATTGTTGGGAGTTGATGAACTCAATGACGGATTCGATGAAGCTTTTGAAAAAGAGCTGGTAAGGGTTAAAAATGTCTCCTGCCAGTGGATCGATTGGTCCGGGGATATTCGCGAGATTCACTTTTGGAATCATGCAACGGTTCAACCGTTTGTGAATCGTGAGACTGGGGGAACTACGTTTGAGCAAATTCGATATTTGCTAGAGTCAAACGGAAATACTAAGGTCACCCTACTTCCTCCGTTTATGGATGAATTTGGAATCGGTATCGGGAAATTGCGTCCGGGTTTGAAAAAAGTGGAAGCGTTCCGGCTGGATATCCCCTTGCTCGGAAAGCCCGGAGAATCTGCGTCAAGTGTGGCGACCAATGTGATGCAAGGGAATTTGTTAATTGCGGAAGGACAGAACAAATTGGCGATCCAACTGGCCGGCATCATGTTTAAAGAGGTATTGGAAAGCCTGCTTCTTGACGAGATAGAAGGCCGATTTTTTACCAAAGATACACCGAAATCGATCACTCGGGGGATGGCTCGTTACTACCTGCTCATGAATATAATTTTATCTGAGAGAGACAAAACGCTTCAAATGCTTCCCCAGCTTTTATACTTCCCGCTCCCTGAGAATCGCGAGAACGCCGCGAAGTTTTTGGAGAAAGTAGCGACGATGGCCCCCCTTCGGACGGATAATCCTGAGCTGCAGGATGCTGCAAGTAAAATCCTCATGATGGCAGTGTTTCAGTCTGCCCAAAACACAAAAAATGATAAAGCGATCTTCGTTGAATTCAAGAAAGCCGGAATCGTAATTCCAAAGGGCGGTTTGAACCGTGAACAATTTATTGCAGCATTGCGAAAGACCTACCCAAACATCAATAAGCTACTGTCTGAAACAAGGGCCGGATCAGTGAAGATGATGCGGAACAAGTTTCTAAAAGCGGCGAAAAAAAAGAAAGTCCCTTTTGGGTTGCCCGAAAATTATCAAAAACGAAAAATTGATGGGCTGACGTTTTCCCATCCCAAGTCATTGAGCAAAGCCGTCGATAAGCTTGCGCCCGAATGGGCCCAGAAGATCAGAGCAGCTCAGGAAGTGATAAAAAAACGTTTCAAAACCCCCGTAATTCCGCCGATAACCATCAGCGAAAAAGATAGTGATTCTTTGAAAAAATACGGGCTCACTGGAAATATTGAAGAAATGCGCATGTGGGCAGATCAAACGGCTCTAATAGCAAATGCCGGACATCTGGCCGTTCGATTATTCGCTGGCGATGAAGTGCAAATCTGGTTTAAGAAAGATCTTATTGCCCTGATGAAATCCGGGGTCGAGGTGCCGGACTTCTCCCTGAACAAGGCGGGAGACTCTGTGACTTTCAATTTCTCCATTAAAGTTGACTCAAACGATTCTGTTGAAAATGTATTGGAAGTGATTGGCTCCTACCCGGCAGCAATTTTTCCAGTGGTAATCAAAGAGGCGGACAAGATCG
>JAADHD010000149.1 GCA_013152075.1 Verrucomicrobiota bacterium
ATCAGCAGATGTTCGGACAGCAGCAGGGGGCTATCTTAGTGCCAGCTGGCGGGAACGGCAACGATCAATTTCGTCCGTAGTTTCGTCCTTTTAGCCATTGTTTTCCCCCTTGGACAAATGAAAACAAGTAAGTAGCGAAGAAGGCGGTTGCGATAAATGGGGCAAGATTTGGCACCAACCAGGCCGCTATCAGCGCGACGTTAACCATAGCAATTGCAGTAGCACTGTTTACCCGGCCCCGGATGAGGAAAGTTAATTTGAATGGCACCAACATCGTCACAGTGTGGAAAATAAATATCAGCACTAGATAAGGCTTGGCATCGGCTGCATACGTTCCTGTCAGCAGGAGGACGAAGAGCATGTGGCGCATAAGTTCGTTTGTCGGAGTGCCGTTTCCTGACACTTCATCAGGATTAAGCCGACCCGTTAGGCGGATAATAATGGCGGTCGCAGCTATCATGCCCACGAGTAATATCTCCATTCCGAAATGGGCGCCGACTATCAGGGCCAAGGTTACATGGACAACTGTGTCGCAGACATTATCGAGGTGGGCGCCCAGTAGGCTGCGGGTTTTCAGTTTTCTGGCCAGGACGCCATCGAGGTCGTCCATGACATTGTTGAAAATGAGAAAGGGAATCAGATAACGATATCCCCCCTCCAGAAACAGCAAGCCAATCGGCAACACGCCGAGGATCGATGTGGCATTCGCCAGATTCCTATAGACAAAGTTTCCCTGATCTTTCCCCATATATTTATCCAGGTCTTTTACCCAGGTAACAATTGACCCGTTGTGGCATCGCTCGTTGAGCGGAGGGGGGCGGAGTGAGAGTTGGCGAACATGATTTCGGCGGCGAGCAGATCCTCTCCGGTATCAATTTCATACCACAGGTCAGCTTCGAAAAAGACCGCCTCGAAAGAGATGCTGCGGTCAGCGATCAATTCGGCAAATACGATTTCGTAATAATCACCTAGTTTTTTATCGCTTACGTAGCGGCTTAATCGAGCTTCGATTTTATTCCATGAAGCAAGGGACAGGCTATAGACATTAACCGTTTTGTACTGACGAGCTTTGTGATGTGAGTCATCGCTCATACGAAAAGCGGTGATTTGCTGTGCTGCATTAAGTTCGACTGTCGTGCCGTTCATCCAAGGCAGCATTTTGGAAACCGCCATTCTGTCAGGATAGAGCATGTGATCCAGCAGGTTGGCGTCAAAAATAAGATCGCTTTCTACCAGTAAAAAAGGCTCATTGATTTGCTCGCGAGCCAACCAGAGGGAGTAGAGATTGTTGGTGCTGCGATAGACAGGATTGATGACGTAATCAATTTCCATGTCCCCAGCGTAGAGCTGAAGCGCTTTCTGGATTTGCTCGCCCAGGTGACCAATCACCACGATCAAACGTTTGAATCCCTGACTACGCAAGTTGCCGATCAGTCGCTCCAGGATTGATATGCCATCGATTTCAGTGAGGCATTTGGGGGCGGCCGTGGTTAATGGTTGAAGTCGTGTTCCTGTTCCGGCGGCTAACAGTAGCGCGCAGGTCACTTTTGTTTTTTGAGAGGCTAAGTGGATGCGCAGTGGTTTTTCCTGAGAAGCTAGGGAATCCGAGCTTATCGAGTCTCTTTGGCGGAAATTGAATGGAGTCTGGGGTGAGGTGGGGGCGATATGGGCAGCCCTAGGAAGTGCGTGTTTTTTCATGCTTGCTTGATCCGGTGGTTGCGAATCTCCTCACGCCGGACACGTGTGGAAAGGGCCGTGATCATCGCGGCAACCGCCAGGGAAGCACCTAAAAGGGGCGACACCGAGAAAAACGCAAACTCCGCAAAACCGTTGCAGCGCCATGTTTTCGTAAGACCTATAGGCGAACAGCGATGCGCAAGCAAGATAAAAGGCATCGCATCTCAAAGGCTGGTTTCAATTAGGGGCCACCAGCGTAATCAGTGAAATCTCCGGCGGGCAGCAAAAACGCACATGGGGGAAAAGCGTGCCAACTCCACGGGTGACGTAGATGTGGCTGTCGTGACGGCGGTAGAGCCCGGAGATGTAATTTTTGCCCCAGGAGGGAAGGATCATGGCCCCGTAAAAAGGGGCGCAGACCTGACCGCCGTGGGTGTGACCCGATAATTGCAGGATCAGACGGGGGTTTTTGCAGACACGGTCAAAATAATCGGGTTCATGAACCGCCAGGATGACAGGCGGGCTGGTGACAGTGGAGTGAGGCAGGGCGGCTTTGAAATCGGCTTTTCTTTCCCAGGCACTGCCGAGTCCTGCGAGTTGGAAAGGATGGCGATGATAGCTCAGAGTCTCGGCTTGATTGCGCAATACCTGGATTCCGACTCTTGTGAGCTGTTTCGTAACAGAGTCGGCGCCGGCCCAGTAATCATGATTCCCCAAAACCGCAAACACTCCGAGTGGGGCGTTCAGTTTGTCAAGATGCTCACATAGTGCTTCTACCGGTTTGCTCTCATGACTGACATAGTCGCCGCATAAAACGATCAGGTCAGGCTTTTGATCATTGATTTTCTCAACGCACTTGCTGACAAATTCACCTTCCTGAAGTTCATCAAAATGAAAATCCGCGACCATGGCGATTTTCAGTTCAGCGAGATCAGCGTGCTCTTTTTTTAACGGGCACCTGGTTTTTTCGACAACCAGGTGATGGCGCTCTAGCAGAGAGCCGTAGGCCAGTGAACCACCGCCCGCTCCGCCGAGTAGGCCTAATCTGATTGCGGCGCGTCTGGAAAAAAGTTTCATCTTACTCAAACAATACAGGATTGGTTGAGGGAATTTTTCATCTGTTTGGCGGGTTTTTTCTTAAAGCACAAAGCGTTTTTCTTCGGGGTCACGCATGCGCTGTTCCCTGGAGTCGTATTTTTCCATGTAGCGCTTCCAAGCTGGGGTCATTTCTTGCACCCATGATTCCCATGAGATTTTACTGCGCAAATGACTTGCACACAGTGGTTTTTCTGGATCGGGAAAGTGCAAGTCGAGATCGTCGCTTGTTATGGTTACAGAGTTGTTTTTAGTAGAGCTCATTGCTGGCTTTGTTGTAGTCGGAGCAATGCGTCATCGCCTCCGTATTTCTTTATTATCGCAATAAAAGCTTCGTCTTCCAAGCTCAACTTCTGAGTTTGAATGAGTTGGATAACATCGGACCAATCCTGGGCATCCTCCCGCCGGGTGGATGAGTTGGCTGCTTGGAGTTTCATAGCGATTAAATGAAGAGGATCAGGTAACAAGGCCGATATTTTGCCACCAAGAGGTTCCACTCTCGATTTTGCATGGAGTTTTTTCCATGTGGATTCGTCAACTATGACTAGATCTAGAGGCGGGGCTTCGCCGATATTACGTGTATCAAATTGGATAA
>JAADHD010000230.1 GCA_013152075.1 Verrucomicrobiota bacterium
CCAGATATCCCAAATCGAGACGCACCACCTTCTCGGTATCCCGCCTGAAGCGCAGAGTCATGACCCCTTGCATCGGATCTCCCTCACACTGGAACTCAAAATCCTGCTTTCTCAGCTCCTGCAGAGCTTCTACTTCAGCATAATGTTTGCGGATAAGCTTAATCTCCGCTTCCACCTCACTGTTGTCAGCCGCAAGCGCGGGCGAAACCGCCAACCAAGCAGGCGCGGCAAGACAGCAGGCAATAAACGTCCAACGACAGAGATGAATTCGACCCGAGTTCATCTATCCTCGAAATTCTCCAAACTTGCGAAATTTTTCATAACGCTGTTCGAGCAGCTCATCACCATCCAATTCTCGCAACTCGGACAAATGTTTGATCAATGCTGTTTTCACACTTCTGCTAATCGCGATATGATCGTGATGAGCTCCCCCCAGGGGTTCCGGTATGATTTCATCTATCACGTTCATGCCTTTCAAGTCTTTCGCCGTCAGCTTCATCGCCGTGGCGGCATCTTCAGCGTATTTCCTGTCTTTCCAGAGAATCGCCGCGCAACCCTCCGGACTGATGACTGAATAATACGAGTTTTCCAACATCAATACGCGGTCAGCCATTCCAATTCCCAAGGCCCCTCCCGAACCGCCTTCACCGATCACTACGGCTACGATCGGAATTTTGATGCGCATCATTTCACGCAAATTAAAAGCAATCGCTTCGGCGATGTTGCGCTCTTCAGCACCAATGCCTGGGTAAGCTCCCGGAGTATCGATAAAGGTGACCACAGGTTTGCCAAACTTATCCGCCAGGCGCATCAGCCGCAGCGCCTTCCGATAACCTTCGGGATGAGCGCTACCAAAATTCCTCAACAAATTTTCCTTCGTATCACGACCTTTCTGATGCCCTAATACAACGCAACGCCGCCCTTCCAAACGCGCAAAACCTCCAGGCATGGCATCATCGTCCCCCACATGACGATCTCCGTGCAATTCCATAAAGTCATCAAAACACTGGTCAATATAATCAAGAGTGAAAGGCCGTTGCGTATGACGAGCTATCTGCACCCGCTGCCAGGGAGTCAGCCCTTGATACACATCGTATTTCATCTTCGAAATCTTCTCTTCGATTTTCCCAATTTCTTTCTCGGCACCAATATCCTGACCTGCAGTTTGGTCTTTCAATTCAGCCAATTGCTTTTCCAATTCTACAATTGGCTTTTCAAATTCCAGCGGTTCTATTTGCATCGATTCTTCAATAATATTATTCAACAAACCGGATCGGAGTCGAAACCCTGATCAGGGTAAACATCTCCTCCAAATCCTCCGGCGCAACGAGAATCCCAAAGTCTTCCTGTTCGCTACTAGAACCATTAAATGCCCTAATGATCAAACCCTGACGTGTCGTTTGTAGCCATTTTTTACTTCTGAGGTAATTCTTATTGTCAAAAAGAACCCGGCTTTCACCAAACCAGGCCACCCGGTCTTTGATTTCCGCTTTCACCGGAGCTTTTACCATCGGCGGCAAAACAAAGCGGACGACAGGGTATTCCTTAAAAAACAAGCCTTTCATTTGCAGCCGAATCACCTTGTCGCTCTTATCTATCAGCACATCGAAGACCAGCGGATACACTGTCAGACGATCCCCAGGATGAATTCCTGACGAGGTGCGGTTGTTTGCCCGCATGATATAATCGATGGTTGTTTTGTGACGACGCGCAATCGCTGCCAGGGCGTCACCTGACTTGACCGTATATTCAGTTTTGCCATCCAGGGGGATTTTTGAAATCAAAAGGTCGGAATTAATCTCTCCAATGATTCGCCGGGCCTCCGGAAGCACCGAAGAGTCCGGATAATATTCCATCAGATAATACAAACGCTCACGAGCCGTCATAGACTCCCCCTTTTCCAGCAATTCAACAATTTGTTCAAATTCCCGGATCCCGAGATCGGGAGCCTCCCGCACCTTCACCAGCGCATTTTTATCCCGCTCCATCTCCTGCTCCACCTGCAAATCAAGCTTCGCCACATTCTCCCAATAATAAGCAACCCCGACCAGAGCGGCGACGAGAATCATCAAAGAGAAAAAGGCAAAAACCAACTTCAAACGGCCCATAATCTCAATCCATTAAATCAATTTAAGTATTTCAGGGTGCAGGGAAACTTTTTACTTACCCTGGGTCAAAGAAGATGTCAGGCAGCTCAAAGCAAACCCCGGCGCTTAAAATCAAACACATTTATTCCCTGGGATTGCTGGATCATTTCCAAACTGAATTTCATCAGCGAAATCTCCCAGGTATCATCCACCCCCTGAATCACCGCACGAAATGGGTTACCCGAAGATCGTATATCCTCCAGAATACGATCGCACACCGCTTCCATCCCTTCGTGCACAACGCTCTCAGTCACATCGTATTTGGCAAAATTAAATCCATACTTCAAAAAAGCCATGTCGCCACCGCCTTGTTTAAACCACTCTTTAAAAGCATCCGCCTGTTCCCCAAATCCCTCGAAATGAAGATCCTCATAACCCTCCGGCCGGAGGATTCGTGGACGCTCGGCGTCTATCGTGCCATTCCTCACCCGCACCTCAGAGACAGAATCCATCAACTCGGACACCAGCACAAATTGAAAGCTAGTGGTACCAAAAGTCTCTATCCTGCGATCCGGTTCATGTAGGATCTTTGTGGTCTCCAGGGCATATTGAATGTCGTCAGCAGAATACATGGCTTATTAATTAACCTAGCCTAAAAACTTCCGAATAGCCAGACCCTTTGCCCGAATCACTCCAGTGAATTTTCGAGACGACTTGAACACTTCCGGACAGGCACAAAAAAATGCGCCCTTTTTCAGAGGCGCATTTTTTTAAATTGCAGCTATATGGATAGTTTTCTTACCCTTTGTGCTCGTCGATGTATTTGGTCACATCTCCAACTGACATCAGCTTTTCAGCATCTTCATCAGGAACTTCGATTTCAAATTCTTCCTCAAATGCCATCACCAACTCGACCGTGTCGAGAGAGTCGGCCCCAAGATCTTCAATGAATTTTGCATCCGTAACAACCTGATCGGCATTAACGCCAAGTTGTTCTACGATGATGTTTTTGACTTTTTCTTCTGTGCTCTCGTCCGCCATGGTAATTTTGATAGTTTATCTGGCATAGCCATATCGGTCATAAGCCCTTTTGGCAACTCTTTTTAGTGATTTTAAAGGGGAAATTTTCAGCAATTCAGAAGCACCTTCCTTCATTGCCATTGAAAAGGATTCCCTCTCTGTTACCATGGCTTCATTCTATAACCACACATGTCCTTCGTTCAGCCTTTCAACCAACTCTCCCAGCACGGGGAGCGAACTCCGTTGCTCAGTCGATTTG
>JAADHD010000214.1 GCA_013152075.1 Verrucomicrobiota bacterium
TGAGGAGATAAGCGAAACCAAGGACAAGGACAAGGACAAGGACAAGGACAAGGACAAGGACAAGGACAAGGACAAGGACAAGGACAAAACCGGGGGGGAGAGTGGAGCCAAAGACAAGGGTGAAATCAAGGGGGATGGGCCTTCCTGGGCTCAAGGAGGGAATCCTTGGGATGCTCTTGGCATGGACGAGAAAAAGTCAAAAAAATCTGAGCAAGAAGAAAAAACAAGTGAGGATTCTGAGGAGAGTTTGAAAAGTTTGGATCTTCCGAGTGGCGAAAAGATTGAGGATCAAGATAAAGATGAGGCTTCCTTTCAGGAAGATGAAGATGAACAGGAAGAAGAAGAGTCTCGTATGGGTCTCATTATTGCAGTGGTGATCATTGCTGTGGTTGGCGGCGGCGGCTTGACCGCCTACTTGATGCGTGACTCGACATCTTCCGATGACAAGGAAACGATAGAAAATGTTGTCAGCACTTCACTAGCCGACCAAGACGTGAAACCTGCTGAGACTAAAGAGGCAGCCACTACGGATTCGGATAAGACCAAGTTGAAGGAAGGCGGCACAAGTAAAGCAGCCGGGGATGATGGGAAAAAGGTGTCAGTAGCCTCAAACGAGCAGGGAGCTATTGAGCGGCCTGAAGGGAAGGATGCATCAACGAAGCCAAAGCTAGTAGATAAAAAACCGGATGCACCAGAATCTGAAGCAAAGCCCAGGATGGCGAAGGCCAAAGTGGATATGAGCGACGAGGTGGCGGTGCGGATGCATCAGGAAGGTGAGCGGACGATTCGGCGTTTTTATCGTGCGCGTAGTGTCGAAGAGCGTTCGGCCTTTGTGCTCAATCCTGGTCGTGAGGTGAAGTCGATGCGCGAGTTTTACGAAAAGGCAGGTAAGTTGTCCACGATTCGCTACGTCGAGTTTAAGGGTAAGCTACATGATCCCACCAGTGGGTTTCGCTTTGGGGTGTTTGATGTGCACGAAAAAGAAGACGAAGACTCGCATCGCTGGTGTGTTGTGGAAATTGAGCCAGGCCAATACATGTTGGATTGGGGCTTGTTCGAGCAACTGGAAAACTCGACTTTGATCGCCTATTTATCGAAGGCGCAATCTTCCTCCAGAAAGTTTCGTTTTCTGATGAAGCTGGGAGAATCGGTTTCAGCAGTCGAAAGCCCATGGGACGAAGCAGCAGTGCAGGTCCATCTTCAGCTTCCTCTAGCGGGAGGAGGTGGCGGCGAGACGATTTTGCTGAAAAAAACGGAAGCGGAGGATTTTGGAATTTTCAAAGAACTTGCTGATGGCCAGATGAAAATCGGCCGGGTTAAATTGGATTGGATTGGCAGTGACAAGGATCCGGGTAGCAAGGTTCCTACGATCACTGAAGTCGAAGGGTGGGGGGCGTGGTCGAAGCCTAAGATGCGTGGGTTGAAGTAGTAGGTGCCGTCCATCGGAGATGATGTATAAAAACACTTTTTACAGCGACTTCGATTTTGCTGGAGCGGAAGCTGGAAAACCGCGTCCGGGAGAATACCGAACGGCTTTTGAGCTTGATCGCGACCGTATCATTCACACCTCTTCGTTCCGGCGCTTGCAAAGTAAGACACAAGTTTTTTTGTCTGGAGAATATGATTTTTATCGCACCCGTCTGACTCACTCTATTGAAGTAGCGCAGATCGGTCGATCAATCTGTGCTCGTCTCCAGCGAACAAGCGGCCTGTTGTCTGATGATTATTTTATCGACTCTGATTTGGTGGAGGCTACGTGCCTGGCACACGATATCGGCCATCCCCCCTTCGGGCATACCGGGGAGCGTACCCTGCATCAGTTGATGCGTCCCTATGGCGGTTTTGAGGGCAATGCCCAGACCTTACGTATATTAACTAAAACCATCTTTTCCCATCGGCAGCGCGGCATGAACCCTACCCGCGCTTTGATGGATGGAGTGCTGAAATATAAGACCTTGTTTTCGGCCGACGAAGGGGTGGATAATCATTTCCTATATAGTGAGCAACAGGAGGATTTGAATTTTGTATTTGATGGGCGGGATTTCCCTGAGAGCTTGAATCCGGGTGATGTGCGCAACGGTTTCCGTTCGATAGAGTGTCAGATAATGGATTGGGCGGACGACACGGCTTATTCACTCAATGATCTCGTGGATGGAATCAATGCGGGATTTATTACGCTGAAAAATCTGGAGCAGTGGGCTGAATCCCAGGATCTTGGCAAGAAGGAAAGTGATCGCATTCGGGATCTGGCTGATGCGATTCGCGAGGAAAGTGCCGAAGTGTTGATGGGGCGCAAGGTGGCGCAGTTTATAGAAGCGACCTCATTGCATGCCGCAGAGAATTTCATGAGCGACCGCACAAGTCGTCATCAGTACGTATTGCAGATCGATCCGGAAATGGTTGCCGAATCAAAGCTGTATAAAAAGCTGGCTTATGAAGTGGTGTTTTTATCCCGTCAGCTTCAGCAACTCGACAAGAAGGCTGATTTCATCGTTCGGCGATTATTTGAGATGCTCGCAGAGTATTACATCGTGCCTGAGCGCCCGGGCAAAGATCACTTCTGTCTGCTGTCTGATAGCGATGAAAGAGCAATTTTTGCCGAAGGGGATGAAGGCCAACGAGCGCGCTTGCTCTGTGATGTGGTCGCGAGAATGACTGATGGTCGTGCATCGAGAATGTATCAGCGGATGTTTGATCCCGGTTTCGGATCGATTGTGGATTTGGATTAGCGGGTGTTCGGGAAAAAGCGATCAACAAACCGGATCCGGGCAGACGTCACGACGCTGGCATTTTATGCAGAGGTCGCCGATCCACAAGGTGTCCAGAAAATCCATCAGCTCTTCGATGGTTTTTTTATCACGGGTGACAAACCCGGCTTCAAAATTTCTACGCAGAGGGGATTTGGCTCCCATGCCGGCGCCAGTGAGATTGGCTGATCCGATGTAGGCAAAGGTGCCGTCGATGATGACACATTTCATGTGCATGCGCGGACAGAGCAGGCGTTCGAAACGCTCAGATTCGATCAACTCGGGGTAGCGGTCAAAGTCCTTGCGAAATCGTGGCCCGGGTTCTTTGGCGTGTATGAGGCGGACGTCGACTCCGTCCCGAACCAGATCAGCGAGGACGCCCAGGAAGGGGCCGAACTTTTTGCCTGGACGTGCGACATGCAGGTCTTTGACATCAGCGGTGGCGATCCAGAGGAATTTTTCCGCCAGAGGCACGGCTGAATCCAACACCTGCTGGCAGGTTTGCTCATTCAGAACCAGAGAAAAAGGTTCCTCGCCAGACGCCATGTCGATCATCGTTTTGTCAGACTTTTGTCAGCACACTTTTATCGGTGTGATCAAATCGTCTGCCGTAT
>JAADHD010000308.1 GCA_013152075.1 Verrucomicrobiota bacterium
TAGGTGATATTAGAGATTTGGCAGGGCAACAAAAAAGGAGATTCTTATCCATTTCTCAAAGTCTGGATTCGGGCATTGAGCAGGATTACCGTAACGCTATTGTTGCTGGATTATTGGGTGAGCCAGAGTCGGCGCACTCCAATGCAGAAGAATTGTCGATCAGCGAAATAACCGAACTGATTTCTCCATTTGGAGGCACACAAGATGCGACTCTTGCAAAGTCCATCTGCTGGGGTATGAAAAGGAGGAGTGCAAATATGCCCGAAGCTTGGATTCTGATCGCACTCGATTTTGCTCTGCATCACCCTGATCCAGAAACGCCTGAAGATGACAGATCCATTCGATCAAATATTTCTGGGACTATCGCTAATCACGATTATCTGACAAACGGTATCAACCATGCTAGAGGCGTAGCTGTCGGAGTTCTCGCTAAAGCACTGTTTGCGAATCATGATTGTGCTGAGCAGATTCGCCAATCAATACCTCTGCTCATTGCTGATCCGTCTCTTGGCGTGCGGGCCTGCCTTATTGAGCTGTTAACGGCTTGGCTTAATATTGATCGTGCTGAGGCAACAGATTGGTTTATTCAGTTAGTTGAAGGTCACGACAATTTACTGCACAGCCCTTCCATTGAAGGGTTTCTATTCTATGCATGTCAGACTCACAGAATTCAGCTTTCGGAAATCTTGATACGTATGGCCAACCAAAGTGATGGTGGTGCGAGAGAAATTGGAGTGAAGCAGTCGGTGAGGAATGCTCTAATTGATCGTGAATGGCGCACTTCGGCTAAACGGTTTCTGTCCCATCAAAATTTCGAAGTCCGTAAATATGTAGCGGAGGTTGCTGTTGAAGCTTGGGTGGTAACTGATTTCAGATCATTTGCAGAGGAGTTACTTAGGGTTGCTTTTTTTGATTTCGATGATCAGGTTCGTGAAGCGGCTGCCAGAGTTTTTCAGCAGGTAGAAAATGATTCTTGGGTTTCGATCGATTCATTGGCTCGTGAGTTCGTAGTTTCTCCGGCATTCCTAAGCGCGGCAGAGACTTTTTTTTGGAACCTAGAAGATTCCAATCCGATCCCTCAAGAATTGGTTGTTTTTACTGCTCAAAACGCTTTGAAAGAATGGAGGGAGTCTGTAAAGAAACTGGGGGAAATCGAAAAACTTCGCTGGAGCAGTAAGAATCTTTCAAAATTGGTTTTGTGCGCTTATACGAACACAACATCGCCAGAAGTACGATCGGCTTGCCTAGATTTGATTGATGAATTTCTTGCAGAAGGATTTTATGGAATTTCAGAACTGATCAACGACTCGAGCTAGACTTTTTGGCTTTCACGCACGTCTTGGGAATTGCCTAAAAAGGGAAAAGTGTTTCCAATTTCACTCACTTCCGTTAAACGGTGCCGGAGCTTTAACATTCAGGTCGATTGAGTAAAACCCAGTGCGTGCTGTGATGTAGAGGGTATTGCCATTGGGGCCACCCAGGGTACAATTTGCAGGGCCTTCGGGGCATTCGATTTGCGCGAGCTCCTTGCCGTCTGGTGAAAATATCCACACCTTACCCTGCCAGGTGGCGTAGATGTTTCCACGTTCATCAATGGTTAACCCATCGCTGCCGATCTGGGCAAATTCTTTTTTGTTAGTGATTTCACCTTCACCTGTCACGTCGTAGGCGTAGATTTTTTTACCTCCGGTGTCGGCGACGTAAAGTGTCTTGCCGTCGTTGGAAAGAAGGACGCCGTTGGGTCTTTCAATATCGTCAATCACTCGGCTGACTTTTTTGCGACGATTGTAATAATAAACCCCTTCGATCTCCATTTCCATGTCATCGCGCTTGCCGTAACGTGGATCGGTAAAGTAGATGCCGCCGAACCCATCCTGCACCAGGTCGTTAGGGCTGTTAAATTTTTTCCCCTCGAAGTTGTCGGTCAGTACGACAACATTGCCTTCGTCATCGGTTCGAGTTAGTTGGCGGCGGCCGCCTTCACATGCCAACAACGCATCGGCAGGCGTCCACCACAAGCCATTCGCCCTGCCTGATTTTTCCATGTGAACGCTCGTTTTTTCTGAAATCGGATCGAAGACCATGATGCGTTCATTGGGAATATCGGTAAAATAGATTTTTCCGTCAGGGCCCTGTGCGGGTCCTTCGGTGAACTTAAAGCCGTCAGCGAGTTTTTTCACCTTGGCTCCATCGGGGACGATTTTTCCACTGCTTTTTTCCAGCGTTTTTGCAGGTGGTGATGGAGCCGGGTTTTCCTGGATGCGGATGTTGCGCACACGCACTTGGTTTTTCTCCTGACTGTTGCCGAGGCCGTGCACCTGAATGCCGATAAAACCTGAGGCCGTCACATCGTCCCTGATGTCAACAGCAAGCACTCCGTTGATCCAAGTGCGGAAGTGATCGCCGATGGCTTCAATGCGGAAGTGGTTCCATGCGTTTGCTTTGAAAGCGTAACGTGCCGCCGGATTGTCAGTGAGGTTTTGGAGCCACCCGCGATGTCCCCCTTCGTAAAAACCACCTGACCAGGCACGATCGGAAGGATCGATCTCCACTGAATAACCGTAAACATGCCCTTCACGGGCACCTTTCCCTTTCTCTGGCTTATTGTCTCCTTCGTTGTACTTGTGGCAACGGATTTGAATACCAGAGTTCAAATTTGAATCGACTTTAAATTCAAGTTCAAGGATGAAATCGCCGTATTCCTTTTCCGTTGCCAAAACGTTATCATAAGTATTGGGGGCTGTGGTGCCAACGATAGCGCCATCTTCCACCGTGTATTCGGCTTTTCCGCTGACTCGTTTCCAACCGTTCAGCGTTTTGCCGTCGAATAGGTCTACCCAGACTTCTTTTTTAGCTGAATTATTTTGCGAGTATCCGCTCGTGATACAGACTGCTAACAGTGTTGCGACTAATAGTTTAGCTTTCATTATATGTGTAAAATTAATTTTAGTGATCTTTCCTCATCCCAAGCCAGGTTCTGAGATGCCGAACATCCTTAATGGATTGCCGGCAGTATTATTGTCGCCTAGATACATTCGCAGCAAATCTCGTTTTGCTTCAAAAGTGAGATCTCCTGCAAGACGGGTTGCCTGCTCATTAAGGTCAGGTAAGTCCCAGAATACAGGCCCGGTGGGCGCGCAGTCGATTAATTCGCGCGCAATACTTGCGCCAGAGTCCGCATCAACAGGGCTTATAGCCCCAAGATAGGTTGCATTCATTCCGGGGCGCATTAGGCCAAAGGATCCGTCTTTTTTAATGCGGCAGCCCATGCCGCCTTGCTCGAGAGACTTCAGTAAATTCTTGCGATCGGCTCCGAAGATTTCCCGATCAAGCTTGAGCGACGTTTCGGTGATTTTGTCAT
>JAADHD010000455.1 GCA_013152075.1 Verrucomicrobiota bacterium
CCGCAGACGCACCCCTTGCTGACTGAAACCTTTTGAAGGAATTACGTCTTTTGCCGACGGGGCATCTCAAATCAGATGGACGTAAAAACTCAACTAGACGTCTGAACGGCCCGATTACTTACCCCCCTCCCTGCCCTCTTGCCCGTCATAAGCTTGGAGAAGGATATTTGAAAAGTAACAGCCCTGGACTTGCCTCGATCACCAGCTAGAATTGCCACGCAAGAAGCCTGCTTATCTTTTTCCCTTGGCTCATCGGAATCTCGCGCATCTGAGTGACCCCGCACTGAGTCATCACATTTTTCAAGACCCTCAGATTCTCTCCCTTCGAGACCAAACTGGTGAACCACTCTACTTGCGTGGCAAATTTCACACTCTCTCGTATCATCTTTGTGATAAACGCGACTTCGCCACCGGGGCACCAGAGTTCCGCCTTCTGTCCACCGAAGTTTAGTGGAGCGGTCCCTTTTGCGACCTTCCCTTTATTTAAGTTTCGGACTTTACGCTGACTGCCTGCCTGCGCCGCCTCAGGTGAAGTGTGGAACGGCGGATTACACAACGTCAGGTCAAAATGATCGCCCTTATGGATGATGTTTTCGAATATTGATCCTGGCTTCTTCTGTTCCACGACTTTCACCAAATTATTCAAACACGGGTTTGATTCGACGATCAAACGAGCCGTCTTCACCGAGACAGGGTCGATATCCGTTGCATCAAACTTCCAGCCATAGCTCTGACTCCCAATAATGGGATAAATACAATTCGCACCCGTGCCAATATCGAGCACTCGAACACCTCTCCCTTTTGGCACTTCACCTGAGTTTGATTCAGCCAAAAGGTCTGCAGCATAGTGAATGGTGTCCGCCCGCCCGGGAATCGGCGGGCATAAGTAACCGGCCGGAATCACCCAATGTTTCACCTTATAAGTATGAGCCAATATTGCTTGATTCAAACACAACACTGCTGCCGGATTGCTAAAGTCGATGGTTGGATCACCCGATGGATTGAGCCTCACATAAGCGCTCAACTCAGGAACGACTTCAGCCAGTGCAGGCAAATCATAGCGGCCTTGATGTGGGTTGCGCGGGTGCAACAAGCCGGTCGGCCGTGTATTTTGTTTAGAGCGAGGCATCATCTGTAGGTTTTAAATTTAAACAAACAACACATCGATCACTGTGCGTATATCCTACGCTAAAAACCGCTAGAAATTTGCTTCCCCTCCTCCTTACCCTCTTACCCACCATCATTATAGCGATACCTTACCCTGAGATATCAATGCGCCATTCATAAATGTCTAGATAGCCGAATAACTATTTACTTCTCACTTTTTTAGTTCCGTCACCTTGGAAGCATCATAGGTCGAGCCTTTAGAGACTTGCACCAGAGTGAAACGAATTTTCGTAGGGAAAAACTTCTTCAGATCTGGCTGACGATGTGCGTGCGCCTTGCCTCCCGCATTTGCCAACTTGATCACCAACGCCATCTGCTTGATTCCCTCAGTCCATACAATCGAATCATTTTCCCAGAACTCAGTCATCTTCTCATCCTTCTCAAAAATCCCCGCCTTGTTATAGGTCGGAGAACTTAGGCATCCATAGTTATTTTTTATTCCCTTGTTCGGAAGGTAACAAATGCTCCACATAGTCGGCAGATCACCCGCGGGTTTTTCTAATACTTCGATGCGAATATGAACCGTGCCATTGCGGTAGTCGATCGACGAGGTCCAGTCCTTCGGTGTATTTTTGCCAAATTGCTCAGCTTTAACATACAGATGCGACTTGGTCGGAACCGCATCTTTTTCTTCGAAGGTGAACACTTCATCAAATAGCACAAACTGCTCTGCACGAACTGAACCGAGTAGCGATGAAATAAAAAACAGAGCAACAATCAATAACTTCATAACGAAGATGATACTATGGCATCAATTGAAAATATTGCCATACCCTAGATCTAGCCGAGCGCCTTCACACCTCGACCCTTCAACTGTTCAGCTCTTAAATTCATAACCACTGATTTCTCCGATCCCGCGGACGCGGGACTGATAAGGAAGAAAAAAATAAGCCCAGAACAACCATACAAACTGGCGTCGTGTTATTGTGCTTCTCAATTAAAAAGCGTCGTGTAATGCAATTCAACTCTTAAATCAGTGCCTATCAGTGGTTCAAACTTTCTTCCCCCTGAACCCCGCCGTCAGAAAGAGATTTAAATAATTATTATTTTTCACAAGTGCGCAATCATGCGATGTCGCCGAATTTGACAGAATGGAATTCACCTGAGTAATTGTCGGCATGAATCTCAAAGCTTTCCTCGCCCTCTCTTTTTTCACCTCCGCCACCACTCTGATGGCGGCCGCCGACTCCCCTGTCGTAGCGGACAGCCCGATGCAGGCTATCCCCGGCGATTTCAAACTCGCCGACGGTCCCACCTGGGATGGTTGGTCGCTCACGGTTCCGGATCCATTCAGCGAAATAACCAAGCGCTATATCCCAAGCAAAAACCTGTGGCAGCCCCTGATGAGCGAGCGCCGTCTCAGCGGCAGCTTTTATAACCAAGGCGTCACCTACTTCGTCGACAATGGCAAAGCCTCCATCCTGCGTCGCGAAAAAAACGGTAAGGTCACTGTCATCCATCAGGAAGATCTCGCCGCTGACAAAACTCGCAAACCCAACGACCTGACGGTCGATCGCTCGGGCGGCATTTATTTCACCCTGACTCGTGCAGGAGAGATCGTCTATGTCCCGCCCGGCAAAACCGCCATCACTGTGGCCAACGATGCCAAAACCGCTAACGGACTGATCCTCAATCCTGACGAAAGCATTCTCTATGTCTCCGAAGCCAGTCTCAAACAGGTCATCGCTTATAAGGTCGGCTCGAACGGCAAACTCAGTGGGCGTCGTGTTTTTGCCAAAATGGAAGGCGGTGATCCTAAAGCAAAAGGCGGCGCTGATGGCATGAGCATCGACCGTGCGGGCAATGTTTACTGCGCCGGCCCGACCGACATCTGGATCTGGGCACCCGATGGCAAGCTGCTCGATAAAATCCCCTGCCCGGATAGGCCGGTCAACTGCACCTTCGGAGGATCAGCTCTGCGCGATCTTTACATCACCGGATTCGGTGGACTCCACGTGCAGAAAATGCGCATCTCAGGAGTGTCGGCTCAACCACCGGCATCCTGGCCTGAAAAAGAGAGCAAATCTAAACCCAGCGTCACCCTACCCAAAGGAGTCACCCCGCATTACGATCTCACTTACGCTCAATATGGCACACGTAAGATGTTAGCCGATATATTTATCCCATCCGGTGACGGCCCTCATCCAGCAGTAGTCATCCTGCATGGCGGCGGTTGGCACAGCGGCGACAAG
>JAADHD010000105.1 GCA_013152075.1 Verrucomicrobiota bacterium
ACGAAGCTCTGAATCCAAGGGCAGGGAGATCGAAAATGAACTCTCCGTTTCCTGACTTTCGTTCAGGTAGGCGGCGATCACCCGGTCATAAGTCGCTGTGCGCTGGAAAACTTTAATTGCAAGTCTTTCACGAGTCTTCAACGAGGTCCCCCCATCATTTCCATCGAGTTCCTCCATTACACTTTCGTAATCAGCAGGATCTACAATCACGGTCACTGACTGGTAATTTTTCGCCGCTGATCGCAACATCGACGGACCGCCGATATCAATTTGCTCAATCGCCACATCCAAAGTCACGTCCTCCTTGGCAATCGTTTCTTCAAAGGGATAGAGATTGACCACCACCATATCAATCGGCTCAATCGAGTTTTCTTCGGCCTGCGCCACATGCCCCTCGTCATCACGACGATACAACAGACCGCCGTGAACCTTGGGGTGAAGAGTCTTGATCCGGCCTTCGAACAATTCCGGAAAACCGGTGAACTCCGACACATCCTTCACCGGGACATCAAGTTTGCGAATGAACCCTGCAGTTCCTCCGGTGGAAAGGATCTCTACGCCTTTTTCATGAAGCCGTCGAACCAAAGGTTCCAGGCCAGACTTATCGGATACGGAAATCAACGCGCGCTTTATGCTCATCTTATTTAAAATGTTCTCTGATTCGGGGGAAATAAAGACTGCCCAGAAATACCACGGAACGCAGTCGGTGCAAGATCAAAGTCGAGCAACAAGAGCTCGGATGCTTAATTCATGTTAAATAAGATCAAATTCCTCAATCCAAAACGTTTGACAACAGCCTCCAAGCCCCTAGAGTTGCGCTCCTCAGCGACGAATCCTTAAAACAAAAGGACTCACGAAGGGCAAATGCCCGTTAAATTGAGGAATTTTCGCCTGAACTTACTTAGCGAATGAAAGCTACAAAAACTTTTTCAGCCAAAGCCGAAGAAATCGACCGCAAATGGTACGTGATCGATGCCGACGGGCAAATCCTTGGAGATGTAGCGGTGAAAGCCGCCAACCTACTCCGAGGCAAAGGGAAACCTCTTTTCACACCTCACTGTGACTGCGGCGACTTCGTCGTTGTGATCAACGCAGAAAAAGTGGTGCTGTCAGGGAAAAAAGAAGAAGGCAAGGTTTACACCACCTTTTCCGGCTACGTAGGCGGGCAAAAAACCGAAACTCCGCGTTCGGTTCGCGAAAGACACCCTGAGTTACTGGTCGAAAGAGCTGTCAATGGCATGATTCCCCACAATCGTCTGGGACGCGCCATTCTTAAAAAACTAAACGTTTATGCTGGAAGTGATCATCCGCATGAAGCGCAAAATCCTGAAGCTCACAGCCTTGCTTGATTTTTTGATCTACTGATACACATTCACTTATGAGCACCGCCACTCTCGCAACTGCCACCGGACGTCGTAAAAACGCCGTCGCCCGGGTTCAACTTAGATCCGGTTCCGGAAAAATTACGGTCAACAACCGGCCGATGGACGAATATTTTCCAACTCTGGTACTACAGAACAAGCTGCTCGAACCTTTGCAAATCGCCCAGGCGAGCAAACAATACGACATTGATGTGAAAGCTCATGGCGGTGGAGTCACTGGCCAGGTCGGAGCTATCACGCTTGGAATTTCCAGAGCACTGACCGATATCGATGCTGAACTTCGTCCGCCACTCAAGGTAAAAGGGCTTCTCAAACGGGACAGTCGTATGAAAGAGCGCAAAAAAGCAGGTCAGCCTGGCGCTCGCAAACGCTTCCAGTTTTCCAAACGTTAAAACCTGCAACTTACTGCAGAACATTCGAAGGAGCCATTCCGGCTCCTTTTTTTGTGCCCCGGTCTATCTCAATTCGTTTGGCAAGCACCATTGACGAATGCCCTGCCAAGCGATTAATTAAACTCGGCAAAAACACACCCACAAATAACATGCAAGAGCACCTTCACCATCCCTCCATCGCCGCATTAGGTTTTACCCTGCTCTTATTGTCCATGAGTTCACCGCTCACAGCTCAAGTCACGGCTGAAGCAAGTAGCACTAATCGTTGGACTACCAATTTTAAGGATGCCAAGGAATCTGCGGCCGCTGAAAAAAAAGATATCGCCATCCTTTTTACCGCCAGTGACTGGCTTGATCTCGCCAAGACCTTCGACAAGAAGATCCTGAATCAGCAGAAATTTATCGATTCAGCCAGCTCACATTACGCCTTGCTCCGGCTCGATTTCCCCAAAAATATCAGCGCCCAGAGCAAACAAACTACGACGCAAAACCAACTGCTTATGCAAGCCTATCGAGTCCGCGGCCTGCCTACCCTTGTGCTGACCGACTCACTGGGACGCCCTTACGCCATCACGGGTTACAATGGTGCGGACTTGGACTCATGGATTCAAGAATTCAATCTGCTGCGCCAGACTCGGGAGAATAGAGATCGCCTCTTTGCTGAAGCTAATAAAACCAAAGGCGTCGAACGCGCCAAACTGCTGGCACAAGCTGTCCCCGATTTACCTGGAAATCTTGCTGCACGCTTTTATCGCAATATCCTAAATGAAGTCATCACGCTTGACCCTGACAACCAAACCGGTCGGATCGGCCAATACAAATTGCTCATTGCCGATGTTCGTTACGCCGACCAAATGCAAAAGCTCGCGGTAAATAAAGATGATGAGAAAATGCTCGAACTCAGTAACCAATACCTCAGGGAGGCCCAATTGGAAGGCCCTAAGCGGCAAAGTGTTTTATTTCATAAAGCCGATATCTACACCAGGCAGGGGAAAAAAGACGACTCCGAGAAAATGCTGAAAGAAATAGTCTCCATTGATCCTGATTCCCCGCAAGGCAAACAAGCCGCAGGCCAGCTCAATTTGGCCGCTCCGGATTCAAACAAGGAAAATTGATTTGCTCCCCCCGAAATCAACGCACTCATGAAAACTATCCGCCCCTCCGGAATAATGCCCGACTCATATAAATGTGGACGCTTGCTGGCTTTGGCGATCCTTGCGGTGACTCTTCCCCTGTTGGTTCAGTGCCGGGGAATAGGCGGTTACAAATCGATTAGTTTTTCCAAGGCAAAGCTGGCCACCCCTCCCACCACTCTGTCCCAGAGGGACTACCCTTTTGACGAAAAAGGACGTTACCGCACCGACTGGGTCAAAAGCGGATCCACCAAAAAACGGTCGATGTCTTCCTTCCGCTCGGCACCCGCCGCACCTACCCCGACCCCCACCCAAACCGTCGCTGCTCAGAGCCCTAAAAAATCCAGCAGGAAAAAAAGTTCTTCCAGTATGTCTATTGCGGCAAACACCGCCCCTGCTGCCAAATCGTCCCCACCTCCGGTATATACCCCACCACCTACTCCAAAGCCCACAAAGCCCAAACCCAAACCGCCGGCCCCAGCAAAAAAACAAGCTAGCTATCATACCATCGCCAAAGGCGACACCCTTTGGGGTATCAGCCGCCGCTACAAAGTTCCGGTTGCCGACATCAAATCAGCTAACGGGTTAAGCTCGGATCTCATCCGTCCCGGCCAAACCTTGAGACTACCTTAGGTCATTATTTTTTCTTACCCTTCCCTTTTTTGCGCCGTTTCTTTTCCTTCTTACGCTCTTTGGCTTTTTTCTCCCTTTTAAGCAATTTCTTAAGCTTCTTCTTGAGCTTTCGAGTCAGGTCCGGCCAATACTCTTCTCCGGCAATGAACCCCACACAACTATCCGTTCCGCAACGACAGGGATGGTCTTCGTAATTTTCCAAATCGAAACCGTAGTTGAACCCCAGCTCTTCTCCGTCGGCAATATCCCGCAAAGCGACGATCCAGATTTTTCCGCGAATCACTTCTGCTTCACAGTTGGGTTCGCAAGTATGATTTATGAGGCGAGCATCATTGTAAGAAAAATTCCCATCAATGTCGTATTTTTTGTTCAGGATGAACAAATAGACCGCCGCATCACCAGTTTTTTGCGCCACCTCAAACTGGGCCCAGCCTCGTTTATCTGATTCTTTCTTGGTGATTTTTTCGCCCAAATACTCCAGAATACGTTC
>JAADHD010000433.1 GCA_013152075.1 Verrucomicrobiota bacterium
CACCAACCGCACACGCCTTGCCTTGGAACTGGGTGGTCTTATAGCCGATGGATTCTTAGTAGTCGAAGCGGAAAAATTACTCGATCTTGAAGCAGTCGGCCGGGCTCTGTGGAAACGGGCAAAAATCCTGGGCGCAGGCACCCGCCTATCGAGCCACACCAAAAGTTTATTGGAAAACAGTGCGCTGGGCGACTGGAAGCAACTAAAGGTGGAGTTGGCCAAAACTCAAAAAGACGTGGAAGTCGAAATGGTATTGTTGCGCGATGTGGATGCCGCCCACCTGATCAGTTTGGGAGGTTGGTTGCGAGCGTTTGAAATTGCCTGTGTGACTTCCCTCGATCCCTTTGATGCAAAAAAAGCAAAAATCCTGGCGCGAGTGGATGTCGCTGAATATTTTCTGATGTCTCTGCAAACTCTGGAGCCCAAAGTCCAGGAAACCGAGCATATTCAAGAACTCACTGCCGGCGTTGAAAGGCTCAAAGATATGCTCGATGTGCCTGAATCCAAAGCTTTCACCCAGAGCGAAGTGGAGAGCATGAATACTCTGATAGGTGAGTTAATCGCAACCGCCGGTAACAGTTCTAAAACACCCGCAAAAAAACAGGGCAAATCTTCAAAAACGGATAAATCCAAAAAGCCTGTAGCTACTGCGTCTCAGGCTGATAAAGCTAAAAAATAAGCCCTCTGCCACCAGTTTGCTGGTGTGGACTTACGCTGGATTGATAAAAATTTCCCCCGCTCGTCGTCGAGCATGCCGGTCATGCGGTAAGTTAATTTTAGCAACATTGCTTGCAACAGGAATCAAGGAACGCACTTCTTCAATTTCCCGATACCCTGTTCCAGTGATGCCACTGCTGTTCAGCCATTTGCGAATCACGCGCCGTTGCAAGGCCGCCGGCAAAGCGCGCAAGGCCTTTACTGATAGCTTGCCCTGCTGACAAAACTCCGGGTAATCACGATTGACGAATGTCTCCAGAGCATCGTTTTCCGACTCTGCCAGCTGTGATAGGCGATGCACCGCCCCCCGCACATCTCGTTCGAAGAGACGCTTCAATTCTGGCAACAAGCTCAGGCGCACACGATTGCGCAGAGCAAAATCCGATTCATTGCTCGCATCATCGCGATAGGCAATGCCATTGTCTGTTAAATAAGTGTTAATATCCGTGCGCCACACCTCGAGCAAAGGCCGCAGAAACTGCAACTTACGTCCATCTATTTTGTGCGCGGCAACTGCTCGCATACCGGCGATTCCGCGTAAACCCGTGCCACGAAAAAGATTGATCAACACCGTTTCCACCTGGTCGTCTGCGTGATGAGCTAGAAAAATTCGTGGGCAGCGGTGAACCTTTGTAGCTTGCGCAAAAAAGCTATGCCTCGCATTACGAGCCGCGACTTCGATCGAAACTTTATTCTCCTTCGCCAAACCTTTCACCCCTGTTCGCTGAACTTCGCAAGAGTAGTCAAGACGGTCGGCCAAACGTTTCACAAAGGCCGCATCCTGAGTTGAAGCTCTACCGCGCAGCGCGTGGTTCAAATGACAGACAACCAGTTTGCGAAACCCTGCCGCATGCAGCAAGTGCAACAGCGCCACTGAATCGCGACCACCGGACACGCCAATCAAGTATTTTCGCCGGATGGAATATTCCTCGCGAATCCGGACGAGAAATTGATCAATCTTCATTTACCCTGCCCCTAACGAATTTCTTCACCACCAAAATACGAATGCAAAGCCTCAGGCAAACGAATCGAGCCATCAGCTTGCTGGTAGGTTTCCAGCAAAGCCACATAGAGTCGCGGCAGAGCCGTTCCTGATCCGTTCAGTGTATGGCAAAGACGGTTTTTCCCGTCCTCATCCTTGAAACGCAACTTCATCCGCCGCGCCTGGTAATCACCAAAGTTGCTGCAGGAAGAAACTTCAAGATACTCGTTCTGTCCGGGTGCCCAGACTTCTATATCATAGGTTTTGGTCGCACTGAATCCAATGTCGCCGGTGCAAAGTTCAATAATCCGGTAGTGCAACCCAAGCGTTTGCAAAACTTTTTCCGCCTCGTTGGTGAGTGTTTCCAATTGATCAACTGACTGATCCGGATGCACCACATTAACCAGCTCCACTTTGTCGAACTGGTGCATGCGGATGAGTCCGCGATTCTCACGACCTGCCGCACCGGCCTCCCGACGAAAACAATGAGTGGCCGCAGTGGTCTTGACCGGAAAATCATCACCCTTCTGAATCGTATCACGAAAGAGATTAGTCACTGGCACTTCTGCTGTTGGAATCAGGAAATGAGCATTGTCCTCGATGCCATACATATCATCCTCGAACTTGGGCAATTGCCCGGTGCCGAACATGCAGTCACGATTGACAACTACCGGAGGGTTGACCTCGGTGTAACCATGCTCTCGAGTGTGCAGATCGAGCAAAAACTGAATCAGCGCCCGCTGAAGACGAGCGCCCGCTCCGGTATAAACCACAAAACCACTCGAACTGATTTTGGCTCCCAATTCAAAATCGAACAAAGCCAGCTTTCCTCCCAGGGTCAGGTGATCGGTCGGTTCGAAGCCATCGAATGTCGCTTTTTCACCCCAAGTTCGGATTTCCGGATTGGCCGTTTCGTCAGAACCCACTGGACAGTTCTCGTGAGGCACGTTCGGGATTTGCAATAAAAGCTCCCGCTGACGATTATCCGCCGCTTCCGTAGTTTCACCCACCGCCTTGATCTTTTCACCAATACCCCGAACCTGCGTTTCCAGATCGGCGGAATCTTCGCCTTGCGAACGCATTTTACCAATCTCTTTGGACAGCCGGTTGCGCTCCTGTTGCAACTCTTGTTTTTCTGTTTCACCACTGCGGCGTTGCTCGTCGCAAGCAAGTACTTCGGTGATCAATTGCCACGCATCACCACCACGCGCCTTCAGGCGTTGCTGGCAGAGTTCGGGCTCTTCGCGAATTTGACGGATATCAAGCATTCCGAGAGATTAGCGCAGAGCGGCAAAAGGGCAAGCGCCAGCGTGCTTCAGATCAATAGCAACAATGGACCCAATAAAGTCACATCTGCGAGAACGCGTGACAGCGAATCGGAAAACCTGCCTTGGAAAAAATGCACCGATACCAGCGCCAGCGCACTGAGCAGGCACGCAGGGTAAAGATAACTTTGCCCACTCAATAGCCAGGCAATGCCGCCGCCCATTAACAGCACGACTCCTAAAACCGTCAGATCACGATCCAACTGCTTCCACCAGACGGAGGCTGCCACCGGATCGTTGGCTCGATCCTCGCATCGTTCACGTGCCGCTATGATGAGGCAGTTATAAATACACAAAGCAGCAAACAGCAAAATAGGCGTGAGGTATTTTTCTGGCTCGTTAAATACGCCGCTGCGAACCGCATTAACTCCCAGAGCAGTGCCGAGGGCAAACACCAAACCACAGGCAAATTCTTTCGCTCGCAGGGGTTTTAACTGAGGAAACAAACGAACAAAGGCGGTGAAATATAAGACCACCAGCAAACAGAGGATAAAGCCGGCAAGGATCAAATCGGCAGGCAGAGCTTCGAGAGTGATGACTGCGCCCAATGACAGGATAACTGCCAATAACCCCACGAAACCCTTTTGATGTCGCCGCACAAAACGATGCCTTCCAGTCGCCAGGCTCCAATTTTTCTGGCGCAATCCATCCAGCAAACGATCAGCAACATAAATCGACCAAACAGCAAGAAATAGCACCGCGTAAACAGACCAAGCCACCGGTGAATCGAAGGCTCGGGAAAAAGCTCCCAACCACACCACTGCCACGATGGGTGCATCAAGGCTAAGCAAGTTGGCATAGAGCCACCAGGGATGACAACGCGCCTGATCCTGAATGGCAGCTGCCTCAGTATCAAAATGTGCGATGAACTGCGTGGTTTTCATTCAAGAACAGAATAGCTTCCATTCTATACCCCGAAGATTGAAAAATTCCAGAGAGATGACTGTTTGCTCGACCCCTGGTCTTTGACCTTTCAATCGGCTTCCACCTCTTCCCGCACATACGGCGGAATCGGACACCCAATTGTATCGGCAATGGCGCGCAACAACTCGGCTTCATCCCCGGTGACTTTTTGATCCGCCATCACCGTTTTCCCACAGGCATCGAGCAGGCGCTTTTTCACTAATGGCGTGGCTTCATCATAACGATCTAGCGCTTCGTCAATCTTCGCCAATCCACATTCACTCGCACTTAACAATTGAGGCAAGGGACTGCCGAACTCAGCTTCGAAGGGAGCCATGCCCTGACGAAATGCCTCCTCCGCATCTTCGGTATTCCGACTGCCCAATCCAGCCAGGGTGGACAATAACACCGTCGTTTCACGTTTGAGTTTTGCACTGCGACGATAGCGAATTCTAGCAGATCGAATCCGGTTGAAATAGAGGTCCAGATGACGATGAATAATTTTTTGCAAAGTAAACTCAAACAAATCAATCTGGCCGTCACTCTCCATCAGCTGAGTCGTTACGTTTTGAAAGCGCTCGTATTCCGGAGGCGATAATTTTCGCAAAGACGGAATGATGAGATCAATCAGCGCTAATTTTTCTGAAGAATCGAGCCCCCCGACTTTATCGTAAAAGCCCATAGTGTGCCCTAGAGTCTCCTGATCGACCAAGCTCTTTAACAGTTCGATTTCGGACGACCTCAGCTTGTCGTCCTGCCCCAGCAACAAGGCAAAAACGATAGCCTGAGCTCCCGCTCCACTGCGAATGGCATCGAGCGACTCTTGCGAAAGCCCACTCAGCAAACGACGACTATAGGCAATTTCACTTGCCCCGGGTTGCCCGATTTTATGCGAGCCGAAACCGCTGTTCAAGCCCGACACCAGGGCCGCCCCGGGCGAAAGCGGTGGCGGCACCGCACGCTCCCCCGATGAAGGCTCCCCAGCCTGCTGCGAAATCTCCGGCAACTTAACGCGGGGAAACTCTTCATTCCATCGCGGGTCAATTTTTTTGATTCGCACCTCCAGAGGAGGATGCGTAGCGAGAGAGTTGAGATTCATCACCTTATGCTCGAAAGCATCGCCAAAAAACATGTGACTGGCTTCTTCCGCTTTTGGATTTGTCACCGTTGATCCCTGACTCAATCCACCGATTTTCTTTAACGCTCCTGCGATGCCATCAGGGTTGCGGGTAAATTGAACCGCAGAGGCATCGGCGAGAAATTCACGTTGGCGAGAGATAGCCGCTTTTATAAGCTTGCCAAAAAACAAACCCACGTAGCCAATCACAATCAAGGCCAGACCCAGAACAAGAATCACCAGCGTCCCCTTGCCCGAGTCCCGGCTCCGAGAGCGCGGAGTGAACATGACACTGCGCATAACTATTTGCCCGATCATGGCAATAAACAAAATCCCAAACAATAAGCCTATAAGCCTCATGTTCAGACGCATATCACCATTGAGAATGTGAGAGAATTCGTGCGCCATCACCCCCTGTAATTCATCGCGATTCAACAATCGGATCGTTCCCCGAGTCACCCCGATAACGGCGTCACTCGGCGTCTTTCCTGCAGCAAACGCGTTAATCCCCATTTCGTTGTCCATGATATAGACATCCGGCACCGGCACTCCCGAAGCGATTGCCATTTCCTCGACTACATTGAGCAAACGCTTTTCCTCTAAGTCTGTCGTATTGCGGTCAAGCAATCTCCCGCCAAGCTCCATCGCCACCACCGAACCGCCACCGTTGAGCTGTAGGGTTTTAAAACCCGTCCCCAGAGCGATTACTGTTCCAGAACCTAACGCTGTGTAAAGCAACAAATCCGGACGCCAAAAAGTCCATACTTTGGCTCCATCATCACCTTCGAGAAACAAACTCCCCAAAATGATCACGGCATAAATCGATGCAATGATCCCCGCAATCGCGAAGATAAAATAAATAACTAGCAGCCGGGTCTTCTTCCGCGCCAGCTCCTGATGTTCGAAAAAATCCATTGTCTGCCTATTGCAACACCTAGGCGATTTTAATCAAACGACACTTTTACCGCTTCACGTTGCTCTTCGTCTTTCACCTCGAAAAGAGTCGCCGCAACAAAGCTGAACATTCCCGCGATGATATTCGAGGGAAACATCTCCCGCTTGGTGTTGTATCGCATGACAGAATCATTGTAAGACTGGCGAGCGAAGGAAATTTTATTTTCCGTCGAGGTCAACTCCTCTGTCAACTGCATCATGTTCTGATTGGCTTTCAAATCCGGATACGCTTCTGACAAGGCAAACAAACGTCCGAGCATGCCTCCGAGACCCGATTCCGCTTGAGCGAGTTGTTGCATCGCCACCGCATCACTCGGATCGACCGAGGCCTGCTCGCGTGCGGACGCCGCCATGTTGCGGGCCTTGATCACATTCTCCAAAGTATCGGCCTCATGTTTCATGTAACCCTTGGCCGTTTCTACCAGATTGGGGATGAGATCGTAACGCCGTTTCAATTGCACATCGATCTGGGCAAAAGCGTTTTTAAACTGGTTGCGGAGTTTGACCAGGCCATTGTATTGACCAGCGATCCACATAACCACGACTAAAGCGATACCACCAATGACGAGAAGGGGAATTATATTATCCATAGTATTCAGTAAGTTTATTTTATCAGTTTGATAGATTGATAGATTGATTGAAACAAAGCGAACTACCTTTTAACGTATCGCGGATTCATCATCTACCAAAGGACTATAAGCGCAAAATGAATGTGAACTCGATTATAAAATGCTACCAAAATTATAATCCAGGGGGATTCATGTTCCTTGCCTTTATCGCTTTGTTGCTCACGCCACTGACGGCACGATCAGCAGACTTTACCCCTGATCCACGCCTTCAGCCTCCCCCACCCCTGCGCGAATTCCGCGGTGTCTGGGTGGCTACAGTTTACAATATCGATTGGCCCTCGCGCCCGGGACTGACCGCAGGACAACAGCAGGCGGAACTGATCACCATCCTTAACCGGGCAGCCAGCTTACGGTTGAACGCCGTGATTTTTCAGGTTCGCCCGATGGCCGACGCTCTTTACAAATCCCGCATCGAACCATGGTCCGCTTATCTGACCGGTGAGATGGGCAAAAGTCCGGGATACGACCCACTCGCCTTCGCCGTCCATGAGGCACATCGCCGCGGGCTGGAATTACATGCCTGGTTCAACCCCTACCGCGCCAAGACCCCCAGTCAGAAATCCGTGTCCTCCAAACATCTCACCCGCTCCAAGCCCTCGGTGATCAGACGTGCAGGAAAAAATCTGTGGCTCGACCCTACCTCCAGCTTCGTTCGTGAGCGAATGATCACTGTCGTCATGGATGTGGTGAAACGCTATGACGTGGACGGCATTCACATTGACGATTATTTTTACCCTTACCCAGGCTCGGGCGGCGGCGCAGGCTTTGATGACAACTCCAACTGGAATACTTATCGGAAAAAAGGAGGCAAACTCAAGCGTGATGACTGGCGACGTGACCACGTCAATAAATTGGTGCGCGATTTGTATTCCACTATCAAACGCACCAAACCACAAGTTAAGTTCGGAATTAGTCCGTTTGGAATTTGGAAACCTGGATACCCTTCGAACGTTGAAGGCAAGCTCGATGCCCACGGTGAACTCTACGCCGACAGTCGGCGCTGGTTGCACGAAGGCTGGCTGGATTACATTTCACCACAACTCTACTGGAAAACGAAGGGGCCACAGAGTTTTACCCACCTCTACAATTGGTGGCAAACGGAGAACACGCAGGGCCGTCACGTCTGGCCCGGGATAGCTGTCAGCCGTATCGGCCGGGGCGGCGAGGGTGACGGACGAACAGCTAGCGAAATCATTACCCAGATCAATACCACCCGAAAAAACCGCGGACGCGCTCCGGGCACCGGTCACATTTACTGGAACGACAAAGCTTTTCGCAAAGATGCCGGCGACATCAACGGTCGTCTGGTCAGCAGCGCCTACACCGAACCGGCTCTCGTTCCAGCCAGCCCCTGGTTGGCCGATCGGAAAAACCTGCCGCAGGCCGTTGTGACTACCGCACACTTGGATAGTGACAGGTTAATTTTGAAATGGCATCCCGAAGGAAAACGCGCCAGTTCTGTTCGCTGGTGGGTGATTCAGACCCTGAAAGGCAAGCGTTGGCAAATTGCGCGAACGCTACCCGGTGCAGCCACCGGTATCGATCTACTTAATGCCGGTAAAATCGATGCCGTTTCGATCCGGCCTGTTGATGCAGCAGGCGGAGTTGGGCGCGCAGTTTCACTTCGCCGTTGATTCAATTTAAGATTCTACCTAACTTCATGCCTGACTCTCAATCACAAATCGACCGTTTATTGGAAATCATGCATACTTTGCGTGCACCGGGGGGATGCCCCTGGGACATCGAGCAAACCCATGAGTCACTGATCCCCTGCTTGATCGAAGAAGCCTACGAAGTAGCTGAAGCCCTGCGGGACAATAACTCGGATTCTATGGCCGACGAGTTGGGTGATCTACTCTTACAGGTAGTATTTCATGCTGAAATCGCCAATGAAACTGAGCGCTTTGATTTCGAAGACGTCGCCAAAGCCATCTCTGACAAGCTGATACGCCGTCACCCACATGTCTTCGGCGACAGCGACGTCAACGACAGTGAAGGCGTTTTGCGTCAATGGGATGCAATCAAACAACAGGAAAAAGGCGCACAGAAATCCGACTACCATATCAAACGGGCCAACGACGGACTGCCTTCGCTAATGGCCGCGCGCAAGCTCCAAAAAAAGGCCGCCGAAGTAGGGTTCGACTGGCCCGACATCAAACCAGTAGTCGACAAAATTCACGAAGAGCTCGCCGAGGTAGAGGAAGCATTATCCGAAAACGATCACGCCCACCTGGGCGAAGAAATCGGCGACTTATTGTTTGCCGTAGTCAATCTCGCACGAAAAAAGAACTTCGATCCAGAGACCTTACTAGCTGCAACCAACACCAAATTTGTAAAACGATTTCAACAAGTCGAAGATTACCTGAAAGCCGAGGGAAAAACCCTGAATGAGTCCACTCTCGAAGAAATGGATGCTAAATGGGAACAGGCAAAACTCAAAGAATCATAGTAAGTTTGTTTTCGCTCTGATGGGAGCGCTGACGTCCCCGTCGGCTTCTTCAACATTCTTACTTCTTCTTAAAAACCCTGCCCCCCCTCTCACCTTCCCCATCCCATCCGCCGAACTACTTGCAAGCACCCTCCTTCAACTTAACATTCCCCCATGATTCGTCACACAGTTGCCTTCACTTTAAGCCATCCCGCTAATTCACCAGAAGAATCCGCTTTCATGACCGAGGCCAATAAGCTCACCTCCATCCCCGGTGTCACCAAATTTGAAATCCTCCGCCAAGTCAGCCCTAAGTGCGATTACGCTTTCGGCATCTCAATGGAGTTCGCGGATCAGGCAGAACTGGACGCTTACGCATCCCACCCCATGCACACCGAATTTGTCCACACCCACTGGATCCCCAATGTCTCCGCTTTTCAGGAAATCGACTACACGCTTTTCTAGCCCCCCGGCTTTTCCGCAATGACCATTATAGTCTGAAAGTGCGGACTACTTTTTTCGCGATCGACGACGGCCGGATCAATTTTCACGAAACCGCTGCGTTTAAAAAACTGGGATAACTCAAGTTCCGAAAAACCCAGCCAAAGATCAGCATAGAGTTCCTTGGCATCTTCAAATTGATGTTTCAACAAGTCGAGGACAACCACCCGGCCACCCGGTTTCAAAATTCGAAACGCACTTTGCAAGGCACGCTCGGGCTTGACGACATGGTGCAGTGATTGACTAAAAATAGCGATGTCCACCGAAGCGTCATCAATCGGCGGATCCTCGATATCTCCCAAACGGTACTCAAGATTCTTAAAACCATTCTCCTTAGCCACCTTCGAGCCGAATTCGACCATTTTTTCCGAACTGTCGATTGAAATCACCTTTTTGGCCCGCTGCGCCAGAAGTTGGGAAAAAGTTCCTTCCCCAGCACCCAGATCAGCAAATACCAGTGGCGGCATTAACTTCAGCATGGTCTCTGCCAAAGCTTTCCAGGAACGTCCGGGAACATACTGCCGGCCAAATTTACCCGCCAGTTGATCAAAATAAGCACGCGCTTTGTCCTTTCGTTTACGGATCGTCAAGTTCAGCGCCGCATTGTCTTCGGCAATTTCAGCAATTTCCTTCCTGGCTGGCCCAATCAGATCAAGAATCCCCTGTAAAGAGTCATCAGGTTGCTGTTTCAGGGTATATATAACGTTTTTACCCGAACGCCGATCCTCAACCAGACGAACCTGCTTCAACTGCGCCAGATGCGAAGAAATCCTCGACTGCCCCATAGCCAAGACCTCCTGCAGCTCTGCCACAGACAAATCCTGCTGCTCGAGCAGGGATAAAATACGAATACGTGTCGGATCAGCGACCACCCGCAGAGATTTCAAAATTGACGCCATGCTGTTTTGCAGTAATCTATCAACCCATCACGATTTGTAAATACAATAACTACTTAAGACATGTCTAATTCTTACATTTTTTCTTCTGAATCGGTCACCGAAGGCCACCCCGACAAGGTTTGCGACACAGTCAGTGACGCGATTCTGGATGCTTGTTTAGAGCAAGACACCGCTTCACGAGTGGCTTGCGAAACGATGGTGAAAGACAATATGGTCATTCTGGGTGGAGAAATCACCACCAATTCAAAGTTCGATCATCGCGAAGTCGCCAAAAAAGCACTGGAAGACATCGGATATTCACAGTCCTACGCTGAAGGCACTGACTACACTTACGAATGCGCCTTCGCTTCAGAGACTTTTCACTTCCAGAATTTACTCGGCCAACAGTCCGTCGATATCAAGGTGGGTGTTGATGCGGAAGATGCTGCCGATAAAGGCCACGCTGAACAGGGAGCCGGTGATCAGGGCATCATGTTCGGATACGCTTGTCAGGAAACCGAATCACTGATGCCTGCACCCATTGCCTTGTCTCACAAACTCGGACAGGAAATCACCCGCTTGCGTAAAGACCGGGTTCACACCTGGTTGCGACCTGACTCCAAAACCCAGGTATCGATGGAATACGTCGATGGCAAACCCCAACGCGTCACTGCAGTGGTGGTCTCCACCATGCACGCCCGCGAGATCTCTACCGAGGAGTTGAAGGCGGAATTGAAAAAAGACCTCATTCTTCCAAACATCCCTGCAGAGTGGATAAACGACGACACTGATATATTGATCAACCCAACCGGTCTGTTTGTGATCGGCGGACCGGAAGGCGACTGCGGATTGACCGGGCGGAAAATTATCGTCGATACCTACGGCGGCATGGGACGTCACGGTGGTGGCGCTTTCTCCGGCAAGGATCCGAGCAAAGTCGACCGCTCGGCTGCTTACATGAGCCGCTGGGTCGCAAAAAATGTCGTGGCTGCCGGACTGGCAGAAAAATGCGAACTGCAACTGGCCTACGCCATCGGATACCCTCAACCCGTCAGTGTGCGTGTCGATACCTTCGGCACCAACACCGTGGACGAGGCCAAAATCGAAAAAGCCGTTCAGGAAGTATTCTCTTTCAAACCCGCAGACATCATCAGCCAACTGAACTTGTTGCGCCCGATCTATCGCCACACCACCAACTACGGTCACTTCGGTCGCGAAGACAATCTAGACGCCCTTACATGGGAACGCACCGACAAGGCAGCCGATCTAAAATCTGCCGTTTCTTAAAACTCAACTCAACACAACACTAAAACTACCTTCAATCATGAGCACAACAATTGACACTGCAACCGAAGACTATAAAGTCGCTGACATCTCCCTGGCCGATTTTGGCCGCAAGGAAATCTCTATCGCCGAACACGAAATGCCCGGCCTGATGGCGACCCGTAAAAAATATTCTACTGAACAACCACTCAAAGGCGTTCGCATCATGGGCAGTCTTCACATGACAATCCAGACTGCAGTGCTGATTGAAACACTGGTAGATCTGGGAGCAGATGTGCGCTGGTGTTCCTGCAATATTTTCTCAACCCAGGATCACGCAGCCGCAGCGATTGCTGTGTCGGGTGTGCCCGTCTTCGCCTGGAAAGGTGAATCTCTGGAAGAATACTGGGACTGCACCATCAACGCCTTGACCTGGCCCGACGGCTCAGGACCAGAACTCATCGTTGATGATGGCGGCGACGCGACACTCTTGATTCACAACGGAGCTGAACTTGAAAACGGCTCGGATTGGGTGAACAGCGAATCCGGATCCGAAGAAGAAAAGGTCATCAAAAACCTGCTGAAAAAAGTTCATAGTGAAAACCCACTGAAATGGAACAACTACCTCAAGGACTGGAAAGGCGTTTCTGAAGAAACCACCACCGGAGTTCATCGTCTTTACCAGATGTTCGACGCAGGCACCCTCAAAGTTCCAGCGATCAACGTGAACGACTCGGTTACCAAATCCAAGTTCGACAATCTTTACGGTTGTCGTGAGTCATTACTCGACGGCATCAAACGCGCCACCGACGTGATGATCGCCGGCAAAGTTGCCGTGGTTTGCGGATACGGAGATGTAGGCAAAGGCTGCGCCCAGGCATTGGTGGGCATGGGCGCCCAAGTGGTGGTCACCGAAATCGACCCAATTTGCGCACTGCAGGCCGCCATGGCCGGCTTCCGCGTGATGCCGATCGAGGACACTCTCGGTTGGTCGGATATTTATGTCACCACAACCGGCAACAAAGATATCATCACCATTGATCACCTTACAAAAATGAAGGATCAGGCCATTGTTTGTAACATTGGTCACTTCGACAACGAAATTCAGGTCGAAGCTCTGAACACTCTCGAAGGCGTGAAAAAAATCGAAGTCAAAGCACAGGTCGATCAATACACCTTGCCCGACGGACGCCAATTGTTCATGCTCGCCGAAGGCCGCCTGGTCAACCTCGGTTGCGCAACCGGTCACCCAAGCTTCGTGATGTCCAACAGCTTCACCAACCAGACCTTGGCCCAGATCGATTTGTGGGAAAACAAAGAAACTTACAAACCCGGTGTTTATGTCCTGCCCAAAAAGCTTGACGAAGAGGTCGCCCGCCTGCACTTGGAAAAAATCGGCGTCAAGCTGACCACCCTGTCGAAAGAGCAGGCCGATTACATCAACGTGCCAGTGGACGGCCCTTACAAGCCAGAGCACTACCGCTATTAATCGGTTTCTGCCAGCGCAACTCCGGATGAATACTGTCCGGAGTTGCCTGCCACATTAAAAATTCACAGAGACCGAAGTCCTGGTGAAGCGAAAAAGGCTTTTGCAAATCGCAAAAAACCTGGGGCAATTAAGGCTCGGCAAAGGTAGTAGCGTCAGGCGGCAGCTTCCATGAACCTTCTATAGCATAAGCTTTTCTCTTTTTGATGTCCAAGACCCAGGCTTTAACAGTGACGGGACCTTTTTCGGGAATGAGTTCACGATCAAAGCTGGCGCTCCACCGGAAAAAATCTTTTGGATCCAAGGAATCGCGGCCGGTGAATTCTAGGTCAAAATGGTACTGCGGCGGGGCAGGGTGATCTCCTGATTCCACCAGCGTAAATATCATAGGCTTTTGTTTTTTTGTCTCCCAGGTCAAAAGCACTCCATCAACTGGTCGATAAATCGCTTTACCCAAGCGGGCAAAACCGCTGATTTTAATACTCCCGCTCTTATCAATTTCGAACGTTTCCACCCGGGCACGGGAAGTGGATAACGGAACCCTCTTAGGCCTGAATTGTTTCAACTCGAGAGTTTCCACCAGTTTCGGTTTCAGGTAACCTAGCCGGTTGAGCGTGTTCGCGTGATGTCTGGGAAAACCTACGGTGGCATCTGTCCGATGAGGGTTACGAGAATCCCAATGATTAGTGAATATGAGTGAGGCTTGTTCTTCGTAGCGAGACCACTCCCACAACTGCATCATTTGTTTTCCATAAAGCCATGGCCACAACTGTATGCCTGCCAGCGTGGCTATTGCGATGGTGCCCAGTGTCAGGCGTCGGGATTTCCACCATTTGGCTTCTGATGTTTGCCAGATCAGAACGATTAAAAATAAAATCGCGATGACCAGGTAGAGCGAGATGCTGATGTAACGCGTGACGGTGGCGCGATCCATGCCGCTTAAACCCACGCGGGAGACGGTCACTGCTGCTTGAGCGCAGAGAACGGTACCCGACAAGGTCAGCCAGGGAACAGCGCACCGCCAAAGTCCGGGCTTTCTAAATCGAGCAAGCACCCATGCCGCGCAAAGGCCGAAAAGTGCCAGCAAAGCAATTCCAATTTTTGGAGCCAGAGAAACCGAGTCGATTCCGTAAACATGGGCAAAGGGGTTGCCGACCACCGTCGTGAAAAAGATCCAGACTTTTTCGGGATGTTCTTTCGCGATTTGATGTGATTTCAACATCGGTGGATCTTCGCCGGGTTGCTGGAAATAAGCGTGACTGGCATCGGCAGCATTTTTGAAATCGAGGCTGAAGTAACAGTAGATCACCGCGACGGCCACTACGGCCCACAAAGCGAGAAAGGTCCAACGATGCCAGCTGATTTTGGAGAAATGAGGGGAAAACAGGACGAGCCCGAAAACAGCCGGCCAGATAAAAAGGCCGTGTCCAAAACTATGAGTGCCTACGATGGCCAGAGCAAGACAGGCAAGCGCGCGAACCCACCATCGCCAGCGGGTTTTCCCGCAGATCACTAGAGACCAAATGATGCAGGCCATGGGCAACATAAAGGCTATCTGAATGGCCCACAACCAGTTCTGCCACTGCAGCGGAGAGAAAATAACCAGGTTGGCGAGGAACAGTATTCCCCAAGCGGTGTCGGCGTGCCTGAAAACTGTTTGACGGGCCAATTGCCAGATACCGAGCCCGGCGACCAGTCCGAATACAAAGGTGGCACCGATCAACCAGCGCAAGTCACCATTGCCTACTTTCATGAATCCCAGTATGAGAAGACGAGGGAAAACCATGCGATGGGAAATGTGTGGCGCGTAGAGGTCATGGAAGGTGAGCTCACCCTGCTCGGCTTTTTCAATCAGCGGTACCATCTCCCAATCATCCCACACAGGCACATTGACGGCGTGCTGATTGATCATGATCAGCAGCGCGATAGCGGGTGAAAAAGCGAATAAGAAACCCAGAACTTCACGCCAGTCCAGTCGGACGAGAAAGCTGTTATTTTGAATTCGGTTCAACATAACGACAACTGTGCGGTTCACTCAATCGGATCTACTTTCTCCACAAACCACCAGTCGGATAAAACATACAGGTCATCAATTTTCTGGACGCTGTGGATTTTGGTTTTGGAATCCCATGGAACCAATGTCAGGCGGTATTTTTTACCGGTTTCGATTCGCCCGCTGGCCAACATTTTTCGTTTGCGAAAACCCCACAAATACACAGGCACTTCATCGCCTTCGATATTGAGTTTGCCTTTCACTTGTTTGCTGACGGTAAAAATCGCGCTAAAAATGGCTTCTTCGTATGGAGTTATTTTAGGGTCGCCCAGAGGCATGCGTTCTTTCAGCACGGCTTCGATGACCACTTCTGAGGCATTGGCGCTGACGGCATGTGCCGGAGTTTTAGAAATGCGCTTGCTGAACTTTACATCACGCCAACTCACTCCTGCACGTAAGCCCGGTGATTCCGATAACAGTAAATCCCGTGAGGCCAATACCCACACAAGCATTTTTTTTGCACGAACCTGATTGTCTGCACGATCTGCAAACTCCTTGCGCACTGCCGTAGCTCCGCCTCCATTTGCCGTGTAAACATCGAGAGAAGTTTGAAGTTCGGCTGCCAGATGTTGAGCGAAGCCTGCCCCGATAAGAGGCTCACTGTCGAGTTCATCTTTTCCTTTCCAGCTTGGATCGTTGAAGCCGCGTTTCGGATCGTCGTAAATATTCACAAAACTGTCGCCTAACAAGACGATGGGAGATTGCCGGGCTTTAGTTAGACGCAAACCGCTTATTCGATCGTTGATCACTTTCAGGAATTGGCTTTCCGAAGCAAATACGTGGGAGGATTCTGTCAGATCCAGCATCTCGACCAGATCACCCTCATGTGTGCGTTGCAGTGCCTTCTCATCGACTTGTAAATCACCCTTCACTTCGGCGAACCAGGGTTTGGATTTTATCTTCGTGGCGATTTCCGCAGCGGCTCGTTGCATGGCGTCCGGTGTCCAGTGAGTGTCCTGATTCAAAAAAACATCACCGTCTTTTTTCATCGACCAGAACAGGCTTGATAGATCAACGACTTCCACCCCAGCATCTCTCAGTTCGGTGTAAAATTTTTCCTGATCCCGGTGATGGACGGGGCCGGCGGATTGGCCTTGTGCAAGGCCTTCCGGATATATCATCGGTTTCACCGGAACTGGAACGAGCATCAGTTCGATTCCGCGCGCTTTGAGTTGGGCGGCAAATTTTTTAATCACCGGCAAGGGTTGATTCCATGTAGGGCGATCCGGATCCATCATCACCGAGTCAGGCTCCGGCTTCAGGGGACCGTAACCGATCAGTCCATCGATGGCCGCCTGGTAAAACAGCCGTCCTTTATCGCCGACGACCGTCTTGGTATTGCCTTCACCAAACCAGGCTGTCAATTTTGCCTGGGTGCGTTGTCTGATGGCTTCGGCATAAGGGGCTTTATCGATTTCTGATTCGAAGGCTCGCAGGTGATCGCGCAAACTAGGTTGATCGCGTTCGATGTCCGGCTTGTTTTGTTTTTTTAACTCCAGGGCGGCCGTGGCAATTGGGTTAGGGTGATGAAAAAGTTCCGCTACGGGAACCCAACGAGCGTCGTCCTTATTCTTGAGTTCGCGTAGTGCTTCATGCCCGTTTCGCAA
Source organism: Verrucomicrobiota bacterium (assembly GCA_013152075.1). Classification (GTDB taxonomy): domain Bacteria; phylum Verrucomicrobiota; class Verrucomicrobiia; order Verrucomicrobiales; family DEV007; genus JAADHD01. Next base: position 16,844 of record JAADHD010000433.1, read on the forward strand.
AACCGGCGGTATTACGATAATGGCAATAAAAATCGCCGAAAAAATCCAGGCGCTCGCCTTACTGACACGTACTTCCTCAGGGTGGGCGCCCCATTCCTCATACGGATTTTTCATTTTTTAACTCACGAGTTTTTATCAAATTAAAACTGGAAATACAAAAACGGATTAAAACCCTGGGTGAACATCATCGCTAGGCTGATTGCGAACAATACCAGTCCAAGCGCGACCTTTACGGAGGTCAGTTTTTCCAGCCAGTTGGCGGTGCGTGGCGTCACCCAGGTGACGATCACCGCCAGTGCCAGGAAAAAGAAGTTCATTGGACGCAACAATTCACCGGTTAATATTCCGGCCGCCGGTGCATCGCCTCCCAGTCCAAACATCGAGCCCAGATAAGAAGCTGCGACTTCGAAATTAGCTGCGCGGAAAAATACCCAAGTGATAAGGATTATTACAAAAGTGAAGCCCATTCTCAGCCAACCCGGCAGACGCTTGTAAAAGGAGTCTTTACCCATCAGGCGCTCCAACATCAACATGCCGCCGTGAATCGCTCCCCAGGCCACGAAGGTCCACTGCGCCCCGTGCCACAGGCCGCCGATCAGCATCACCATCATCAGGTTGACGTAGGTTCGCCCGGAGCTACCGCGATTTCCCCCCAGCGGGATGTAAAGGTAGTCGCGCAGAAAGCTCGACAGAGAGATGTGCCATCGCCGCCAGAATTCGGTGATGCTTTTTGAGCGATAGGGGGAGTTGAAATTCTCTGGAAAGCGGAAACCGAACATTCTGCCCAGACCAATCGCCATGTCGGAATAAGCGGAAAAATCGAAGTAAATCTGGAAAGCGTAGGCGATCACCCCGAGCCAGGCGATGGGGGCGGTCAGGA
>JAADHD010000033.1 GCA_013152075.1 Verrucomicrobiota bacterium
AGACGAAATAAAGAGCTGCGCTTGTTTTTTTGACAGGAGGCGAAATGAAATTTATAGGGGGGGCGTAAACCCCTGTATTAGATGAACCGCTTTTTATTTTATTTTGTATTTTTTTGCTGCGTGTTCATAATTTTTCCTGCGGCTGTGCGAGCAGGAGTGGAGTATCACGTCGCGGCCACGGCAAAAGAGGGTGGTGACGGTTCGCTGAAGGCGCCGTTCCAGACTTTGCTGCAAGCGCGGAACGGGATTCGTGCGGCGAGGAAATCCGGGGTTTTGAAAGCGGACGAAGCGGTTACGGTTTCTATTGCTGCCGGGGTGTATCGCTTGCAGAAAACGCTGGAATTTTCTAAGGATGATGGAGGAACAGCGAAGGCCAAGGTGACTTATCGGGCGGTGAGTCCGGGTGCCGTGCGTATCCGTGGTGGAGTCACTCTTAAGGTATCGGATTTCGCTCCACTATCTGACCAGGCGGTGCTGTCGCGGCTCGACCCTGCAGCTTGTTCCAAGGGGCTGGTCTGTGATTTGTCAAAATACGGGTTGGGCTCTTTTTCCGAGCTGAAAAAATCGTTCCGCGGCACGGCCAGCGGCCCTTGGTTGTATGTGGACGGTGCGCCTATGACCCTTGCCCGCTGGCCGAACAAAGATGCGGCGAAAGAAGGGTGGTCGGGTTTCTCCAAGGTGATCGATACGGGTTTGCCAAAGGCGGAGGCAAAAGATCCGCAGATGAAAAAACTCAGGCCGGGTTCCTTTGTTTTGGATGACCCTCGGCCGGCTCGTTGGAACCTGAAAGAGGGCGTTTGGCTGTTGGGTTACTGGACTCATGACTGGAGCGATGAAGTCATTCGTATTGCCGCTTATGATAAAGAGAAAAAAGTGATCACGCTGGCGGCGCCTCACGGTTATGGGATCAAAGGGGGAACCTGGGGCAAGGCAGAACGGCGTTTTTTTGCGATGAATGTTTTGGAAGAATTAGATGCTCCGGGTGAGTGGTACCTCGACCGGGCTCGCAAGCGTTTGTACTTTTATCCGCAAAACTCGCTGGAGAAATCTACCCTTGTTCTTGCTACGATGGATCAGCCTTTGCTGAAAGTGAAAGCGGCGAAGCATATCAATTTTCAGAACTTGGCCTTTGAGTACAGTCATGGTCAGGGGATTTCGTTGGAGGGAACGCAGCATGTGGAGATTGCGGGTTGTGAGATCGCTAATCTGTCTGGGGCAGGGATAAAAATGAGTGGATCCAACAATACCGTGCGCTCGTGTGATTTGTTTAATCTGGGAACCTCGGGCATTTCCATAGGGGGAGGGGATCGGAAAACCCTGACAGCGGGAAAGAACCTTGTGATTAATAATGAGATTCATCACTACGGATTGTTTCGACGCACTTATGCCGCAGGGATTGGAGTCACGGGTTGTGGCCATGTGGTGCGTAATAATTCCATTCACGATGCTCCACATAACGCGGTTTTATACAGCGGGAACGAGCACCTTTTTGAGCTCAATGATGTTTATCGAGTGGTGATGGAGACCGGAGATTCGGGGGCGTTTTATACTGGGCGGGATTGGACATCTCAAGGCAATGTGCTGCGTCACAATTATATTCACGATCTAGGCAAGGGGGACGCAAAACATGCTAATACCATGGGGGTGTATTTAGATGACTGTGACAGTGGAGACAGGATCGAAGGCAATGTGTTCTATCGAGCTGGACGAGCGATCATGATTGGCGGAGGACGGGATAATCCGGTCAGTAATAATTTGATCGTTGATTGCACTATCGGACTGCATATCGATTCCCGTGGGATGACGTGGAAACAATGGAATGAGCCTTCCGGCGGTTGGTGGTTGGAGAAAAAGGCTATGGATATGAACTATCAGAAGCCTCCTTGGAGTGAACGTTATCCCAAGCTGGCGATCATTATGAAAGATTCGCCGCGCGAGCCTTTGTACAATCCGCTGAGCAACAACGTTTTTGTCGATAGTGTGCAGAAAGTGTATAATTTTGACGCCAATGTTCTCAAGCTGATCGATAAACTGGAGATCGAGAACAATCTAGTGGTGAACACCTCAGCAGCAACAAAGAGCGGGGCGGCAGTGAAGGTCAAAGGTTTTCGAGTGATCTCAGGCACGCCGGACAAGCCCATCGACCTCGGTTTTTTGGATTTTTCGACGCAGAATTTCAAGCTGAAAAAAGAGGCCCGATTGCTGAAGGAGCTGCCCTCATTCAAGCCGATCCCTTTTGATAAGATCGGATTGTTCAAGGATGAATACCGCACTCACCTGAAGGCGAAATGAGTGCGACAATCAAATGTCCGGCCGGACATTTGATTGTCGTAGTTGAAGATGAGTGAGGCGGCGGGCGGCTTGCCGAATGCTTGCCGAATCAGCTGAGCTGGGAGCAGATTGCGTCGCCCATTTCCACGGTGCCGACTTTTTGGGTTCCTTCGTCACCGGAGTAGATGTCTCCGGTGCGGAATCCGGCATCGATGGTGGCCTTGACGGCTGCTTCGATGGCATCGGCGGCTTCGATCATGCCGAAGGAGAAGCGCAGCATCATCGCCACGGATAAAATTTGGGCGATAGGGTTGGCAATCCCCTGTCCGGCGATATCCGGTGCTGAACCACCACTTGGCTCGAACATTCCGAAGTAGAGTCCGTCTCCTTTTGATTCGCCGAGGCTGGCGCTCGACAGCATGCCGAGTGAACCGGTGATCATTGCCATTTCATCACTGAGGATGTCACCGAAAAGGTTTTCCGCGAGCACCACGTCGAAGCTTTTGGGACGAGCGACGAGCTGCATGGCCGCGTTGTCCACGTAGAGGTGGTCGAGTTTGACGTCAGGGAAGTCTTTGGCGACTTCCTCGACCACTTGGCGCCAGAGCACACCATTTTGTAGCACGTTGGCTTTGTCGATCGAAGTCAGGCGTCCGTTACGTCCCTGCGCGGCGATGAAGGCGATGCGGGCAATGCGCTCGATTTCGCTGGCTTTGTAAATCATGGTGTCGATGGCCACTTGCTCGCCGTTTTCCGTGCGGATCTCCTTGGGTTCACCAAAGTAGAGTCCGCCGGTGAGTTCGCGCACACAGAGCACATCGAAGCCGCCTTCGATGCGGTCTTCTTTCACTGGAGAGGCCGCTGTGAGGCTTGGAAAACAAACGGCGGGGCGCAGATTGGCGAACAGGCCAAAGTGTTTGCGCAGTGGCAACAGAGCCGCACGTTCTGGTTGTTCGTTGGGTGGCAGGCTCTCCCATTTGGGGCCGCCGACCGAGCCGAACAGAATCGCGTCCGCTTTTTCACAGGCGGCAAGGGTTTCATCAGGCAGTGCCTTGCCGACGCCATCGATGGCAGCACCGCCGACG
>JAADHD010000171.1:0-2702 GCA_013152075.1 Verrucomicrobiota bacterium
AAAACGTCACAATTGATTCAGTGTCTTGGTCTGACAACTCCCTGCCCAACTGGTATTCAGCCATTTTTTTCACCATATCACCCAGGTCACTTACCGATCCGTCATGGAGGTAGGGAGCTGTTTCGGATATGTTCCTCAGACTCGGCACCTTAAAGTAAAAATTTTCGACCGCATTCCCTGTCACCTTACCGCGTCCTTCATCTTTCAAACCAGGCCAGGCTTTCGCCAAACCCAATTTTTGATACAAGTGCCCTCCAACGCCCATTCCATTGTGACAAGTTGTGCAACCCGTTGTGATGAACGTCATCAAACCTTTTTGCTCCGCTGCCGTCAAAGCCTTGTCATCGCCCTTCAAAAACTTATCAAAACGTGAAGGCGTCAGTAGCTTTCTTTCATAGGCACCGATCGCGTTGCCCAAATTATCATAGCTCAGTGCATTTTTACTTTCCGGAAATGCTTTATTAAACAACTCCACATATCCTGGAATCGATTTCACAACCTTCATCACATAGTCCCCATCAGGCATCCCCATTTCCACTCCATTCAAAATCGGCCCTTTGGCTTGTGCTTCGACATCCGGTTCACGACCATCCCAGAATTGAGCAATATGAATGGCTGCATTGTAAACAGACGGAGCACTGCGACCGCCTTTTTGGCCTTTGATCCCGGTGGAAAATGCCGCACCATCGACTCCGTAAGTTTTCAAATCATGACAGGAATTACAGGAAACCGTATGATCCAATGACAGCCTCTTGTCAAAAAACAACTTACGCCCCAACTCGAGCTTGGCATCATTAAAAGGGTTTTTAGGATTCTCAGCACTTTCAGCGAGAGGCTGAAACATGCCAAGCATGGAACGGTTGACGATATCATCCGCATCTGCCCTAGAAGATATAAGGACACCAACAGCAACAAGAATACAAGCAAGGGAGGTTTTCATAATAATTTCAGACTCTAAATTTGAACCTATATGACTAAGCGGCAATTTGAAAAACTGTAAAGTGTTTTTTGTGTTTCGCTGATTCCAATCACCACAAAAAAAACCGATACCCGCCAAGGATACCGGTTTATTTATTCCTCTCAGGGAAAATTTATTTCTTCTTTTTTATCGGAGTGGCTTTAGGTGACGGAGAGGCCTTGAGCGCCTTCTTCGGTTTTGCAGCTTCTTGAGCTTTCAGTTTTGCAGCAACCCCACTGGTAATGTCCACAGCCTCCTGAAATGCGATCACTTGTTCTGTTTTTTGTAAGACCACACTCAATCCTTTGCTCTTGGCGACTTCCATCGCCACAGGGCGCACCAGCTCACGAAAAGCAAGGACCCGTTTCGCCTGTTCCTGTTTAAGAGCCGTCTGAGCCTGACCTTTATATTGAGCAAATTGATTCTGAAGCTGCTGGTTAAACTGTGCCAATTGCTGTTTTTTCTCATCACTCGCCTTATCTCCACCAGCTTGAGTCACGGCTTCGTCAAACTTCTTCTGCATCGCAACTTGAGTTTCTTTCAATTTGGCATTCAGTTTATCTTGAGCTTGTTTCAAAGCACTCAAAAACTCTTTGTCGGCACCAATCTCACGCGCAACCTGGTCAATATCGATGATTGCCACTCCTCCCTGTTGGGCAAACACTCTGGATGAAGTCACAAAACCCGCTATTGCGACTACTAATATTACGATCAGGGAAAAATTGTTAAATTTCATTACTCTATAAATTTTTTTGTTTTTGAAAAATCACTATACGCTCCACACTACATTGGCATCAATCAAAAAAGTGTGACACTCTATCCGAAATTTTCTCCATATAATTCCCGCATCCCACTCTATCCCCTATACATTCAAACACAAAGACCTTCTCCCGCATTGCCTTCTCACATCTGAAAGTTCAGAGTGAGTTTTCCCGCCCTCCTCTAGATCCGGTGGAGGCACCACTCAAGCAATGATCTCATCCACCACCCGTCCCGCCACATCGGTTAATCGATAATCGCGGCCGTCAAAGGGATAGGTCAGGCGTTCGTGATCTAGACCAAGCTGATGTAGAATCGTCGCATGCAAATCGTGCATGTGGATTTTTCCATCCACTGCGCGATGACCAAACTCGTCGGTTTCGCCATAACTGAAGCCCGCCTTAACTCCCCCACCAGCCAACCACACGGTAAAACCATCCGAATTGTGATCCCGTCCCGTGCCGTTGCTCTGGGAATACGGGGTACGTCCGAACTCCCCGCCCCACCAGACCAGGGTATCTTCCAGCAAACCGCGTTGTTTTAAATCCTGCAACAGACCGGCTACTGGTTTGTCCGACGCAATGGCATGTTCCTTGTGCTTGGGCATGTTCGAATGCTGATCCCAAGCTGGGTTATTGCTATTGTCAGTGTAATTGATCTGAATATATCGAACCCCGGCTTCGGCCAGACGACGTCCCATCAAACACTGACGACCAAAATTATCCGTCTCTTTTTTATCGATGCCATACATCTCAAGCGTCGACTTTGATTCTCCGGATAAATCCAAAGTGTTCGGCGCATTGTTCTGCATTCGCCAGGCCAACTCGTATGAGTTGATCAGCGCATCCAACTCATACTCTTGCGGTTTGCTTTTAAGCTGTTCCTGATTCATCGCCCGCAACAGTTCAAATTGCTTGCGTTGCTCAGTCGAAGACAATTTCGGATGTGAAATATTACGGATCCTCGCATCTTTTGCGGGAATGCC
>JAADHD010000171.1:2765-6119 GCA_013152075.1 Verrucomicrobiota bacterium
CCATTGCCCATCGAAGGATTGATGGTCACAAAACCTGGTAGACTTTCGTTTTCCGATCCCAATCCATAAGTCGTCCATGAGCCCATCGACGGCCGGATCATATTCATCGTGCCCGTATGCAAAAACAAAGTCGCCGGTCCGTGCGCCACTCCCTCAGTGTGCATGCCTTTCAATACACAGAGATCATCCGCGTGCTTGGCGATGTGAGGGAAAAGATCCGAAACCGGCAATCCGCATTGACCATAGCGCTTATAATCCCACAACGATTTCATGACTCGATGCTCGATCACCTTGCCGGTCTTGGCTTTGGTTCGCGCATCATCAAAAATCCGCATCTTGCCATTTTCTTTTTCCAGCCTCGGTTTGTAATCAAAGCTATCTACATGACTAGGGCCTCCCTGCATGAAGATGAAAATCACCCGCTTCGCTTTGGCCGGAAGATGACCCTGTTTAGCTGCCAGCGGATTCATCGCGCCCGGCGCTCCGGTTGCCCTGGCCGCCATCGCCTGCTTACCTAACATTCCAGCAAAAGCCAGGTGACCAAAACCACAAGCTGCACTTTTTAAAGCCTGCCTGCGACCCATGATTTCATTGTGGGGATTATTCATAATTTTTCATTAGCTAATATTTTCAGCTTCTTAATTCACATAGCGAAAATCCAGGCTACCAAACAGCGACTGATAAAACTGCGCCCAACGTTCCGTTTGCTCTGCCTTGCTTCCGGAAGAACTGCTGATAAAAGCCGTAGCCAGTTTCACCTCCTGTTCGCCGGGCGATCTACCAAGAGTTTCCCGGTAGGCCAGATCAATCCTATCCGGCTCGCTCAACGCTTTCATCTCTAACAGGCGCTTGGCCGCATCATGGGATTTCTCGATCACAAACGGATGGTTCATGAAATACAAAGCCTGAGTCGCAATCGTGCTGGTACTGCGTCCACCACTCACCTGATTGGGATTGGCAAAATCGAAAGCCTCGAACAATTCCAGCAACTGATTACGAAACACCGGCGTATAAACACTGCGCCGATTATCGGTGAATTTATACCCGTATTCTGTTGTGGTGCCTTTCTTCACCCCTACTCCTCCTGCACGCTCATCCAACTTGCCACTGGTCACCAAAATCGCATCCCGAATCGATTCTGCATCCAAACGGCGACGATGCATTCTCCAAAAGAGCCGGTTTTCCGGGTCCTCCGCTAGATTGGATTCATCAGCACTTACTCCCAGTCGATAGGTGTGTGATAAAACCATCTCTCTCACCAGATGTTTCACCGACCAGCCACTCTCGACAAAATCCGTAGCTAGGTAATCGAGCAAGTCCGGGTGCGACGGTTTTTCTCCCGTCGTGCCGAAATTATCCAAGGTGCTCACCAGTCCTTTGCCAAAGACCCAATACCAGATTCGGTTCACCATCACCCTCGCCATCAAAGGATTCTCCGCCGAACTCAACCACTGGGCGAACTCCAGGCGTCCGCTTTTTTCATAGCCGGACGGGATCACCGGAGAGTTTTTAGTCGTCGCCACTTCAGGAAATCCACGCGGCACATCCGGCCCACGATTGCTGAGGATGCCACGAATATTGATGAAAAAATCTCCCGCTTTCTCGCCATCTTTCACTGACATGATTAACGGCCTTTTTCCTGCTTTTGTGACTTTTTTAATCTCAGCGCTGAGCTTTTTCAATTCACCTTCCAGTTTCTTTTGCACACTCTTGGATGCCAGCGCTTCTTTTTCCGCCGCTTCCCCTACTGGAATAAACTGCACGGCATCAACGATGACATTTTTTCCCTCGGTGCCGTCAGTGGAAATCGTGACCGATCCCTTTTTCCCCGCCTCAAAACGAAACTCCCCCAATGAGAGGAACAGCTTTCGATATTTGGCCGGGTCCTGCTGATTGATCCGTACCGTCTTCTCCCCATCGGCGAACTTGATCGTCACCGGCGCATTGCTCGCCCGCCTGATATTCGAATTGTATGACAAACGCACTTGGTAAACCCCTGCTGCGGGCAAATCCGGTGTAAAAGTCGCCGATTTTTTGCCCTTCTCTTTTTTGTCGTCATGCAAATAGCTTTTACCGACGAAAGGCGGGGTGTGAACCGAGTGTTTCCACTCACCGATCAATTTTGCATCCGTATCGTCCACCACGATCCCGCGCAGTTTCGAAGTGTCCGTAACGATGAAGGGAATCAGTTCAGGCCGGTCGACCTCATCCGCCCCTGGCAGGTTCGCCATTTTCTTTTCATCCATCGGCAGTAGCTGCACGGCATCCGCCGTCACGACCCCCGTCGTGCCTGCGTTGGAAAGCATCACATACCATTGCCCGTTATTATCAAACTGATACTGCCCCAGCGAAACAAAACGATCACCAACAGGAGCTGCTTCTTTCTGATTCACATAGACCACTTTTTCTCCATCCAGTGAAAAAATAGTCACCGGAACTTTGTCCGAACGATCTCTTCCATGAGTGTATGACAAACGCACCTCATACCAGCCTTTGTTTTTAATCTTAGGCGAAAAAGTCAGCGTCTTTTTTCCTTTTCCGGCACCTTCATCGTGGATGTAACCTTTGCCCACATAAGCTTTAAAATGAGTCGAATCCTTCCACTTGCCAACTTTCACCGCATCAACATCATCCACGACAATACCTGGCAGATTCTTGACCGCGACCGGTTTCAACGGAGCTACCTTGTCCAGATCTTTTTTCAAGTCAGTCACCTGATCCTGCAGAGAAACCAACAAGGCTTCGTGTGTTTTAAACTTCGCCTCCTCCGCCGCAGGCAACGGCAGTGGAGTTTCCACCCAGCGTGACACATTGGAGTGAACCATCGTCTGTGTGCTCATCAGAATGCCAGCCATAGCATAATAGTCCTTGGTTGAAATGGGATCAAACTTGTGGTCATGACAACGCGCACAACCAAAGGTCAGCCCGAGCAGCCCCTTACCGATCGAATCGAGTTGCTCGTCCACCACGTCCGTCTCAAGAACTTTTTTATCCTGTCGTTCGTAGTTCGTCGGCCCAAGAGTCAGATAAGCGGTGGCGATCAGATGCTCGGTTTTGTCCGCCATGGATGCATGCGGCAACAAGTCCCCTGCGATCTGCTCCCTTATAAATTGATCATAGGGTTTGTCATCAGCAAAAGCCTTAATCACATAATCCCGGTAACGCCAGGCATCGGGAAACAACAAGGTGCGTCCTCCTCCACTCGATTCCGCAAAGCGCGCGACGTCAAGCCAATGCCGTCCCCAGCGTTCGCCAAAGTGAGACGAAGCCAGTAAATCATCGACTACTTTTTCATAAGCATCCGCTGCACTGTTCGCAACAAAAGCATCAATCTGAGCCGGTGTTGGCGGTAGA
>JAADHD010000428.1 GCA_013152075.1 Verrucomicrobiota bacterium
CCCTTACGTAACTACCCGTTCAGTCGAGCGGCCCTGCTTAGAGATAATACGAATGAGGATCAGCAATCTGAACCTAAGGGCGTGGAATATTGCGACTTTGTACTAGAAGAGGGGGACATGATATATCTGCCGCCCCTCTGGCACCATTCGGTGGAAGCGATAGCCGAACAGAACATCAATATCAATTGGGTAGCGACTCGCAAAAAAGGTTATGTGTATTCTAAAACCTTGCAGCGTGAACGAGAACTACTGAAGTTTGCGCAGGTTTGTTACAAGCTGACAGGGCAGACTTCACTGCTGAACCTGGCATTAGGAGCGGGTATTGAAAATTATCTGGAAGATTTTGCCGGAATCGGCTGGGACTTCATCGAACAGCAAACTTCCGGTATCAAGATTTCGCAAGTGATGATGAGAGTCTTGAAGGAGGCTGCCATGGCGGGGTTTGTTGTGAAAGATCTGAAGAAGATTAAAAGGCAAATGAAGAAGACTCCGTTGGATTCTTTGAAAGAGGCTTCTTCTGCCAGGTCAGCTAACTCGTAGTTATAGTTTTGTTCAGATATTAAAATCATTTGTATGTGTGGGCTTGCGGGAGAAATAGCGCTTCGGAAGAATTCGGCCAGTAATCCAGAGCGTGTCTGGTCGATGATTAACGCGATACTTCACCGTGGTCCCGATGGAGTGGGCGGGTGGGAGGAAAGCTCGCGGCGCGCGGTTCTGCTACATTCGCGTCTGGCGATTGTGGATATTACAGGGGGCAACAACCGATGCGCGGTAGTGCGGGTGATGTGATGATTGTTTTTAACGGCGAAATCTACGATTTTGAAAGCCTGCGTGAGGATTTGGAAAAGGACGGATATCATTTTGCCCGCTCTATATGGCATTCGGAATCCATTGTCGTCAATACGCATGGAACGGCAAAACTTTGTCTTTCGGATCGAGCCTCGAAAGATGTTAAAGTGACCCTTGCGGGGGAGGGTGTTGATGAAATCTACGGAGGCTATGCTCATTTTTGACATGCAGAATTGCTTAGTGCCGTAGCGGATAGAGCTAGTCGTAAGGCTCTGAGGGAATTTTTAAAAAACAACAGCTCGGAAGACGGCATTGTATCTACGGTTAGTTTTGCAAGACGTAAGTGTCTCGCAGGTAATACAGGTCTGGGTATTCTATACTCAGCACAACGCGCTGATATTGTCGAATCCTTGCTCTATGGCCTTGTGAATCCTGATCTACGCAAGGCGGCCCAAACAAATACGGCCGGCCAGCTTATTGATTGGATAGACCATTTTAATCCGGCGGCTCGTCAATTGGATGACATGACTCTGTCACGTTACACGACGGCTATTACAGATATGCCGAACTACAATTTATTTTAAAAGTTGAATGATTTTCAGGGTTTTATCATCGGGGTTAACAAAGGTTTCGGTGAAACCCAATGCCTTCTTTTTGCCAGCGGTGCTGCCCTTGCTCACCAGCCATTGAACCGCTTCCAGTTGGAGGTTCTGCGATGCCTTCATCAGGGGAGTGGTTCCCTCCGGTCCCGCTGCATTCACGTCGGCTTGGTTATCCAGAAGAAACTGCATGGCCTCGACTTTCCCCTTGTCAGCAGCATAACACATCGGCGTGCCATCGGCGGTTCCCGTATAGCCGATTCCGTCAGTGTTATGGCTGGTGCTGATTTTGCTGTTCACATCGGCCCCGGCTTTAACCAGCGCTTCCAGAATGGTTAGGTCGCCGCGTTCGGCGGCCATGAAAATCACCGGCAGGCCGTAACGGTTTTTGGCATCAGGTGTGGCCCCTTTTTTGATCAGGCCAATGACTTCATCGGGTTCGGCGAAAATCAATCTGGCGGCCAGTTCTTTGTTTAATTTAGCGATATTCGTCGGCTTGGGGGTTTTGGTTTTTGCGGGGGCAGGTTTGGTTTCGATTTGTTTGTTCGCGGTAACTTTGTCGTCGGTATTTGGAGGCGCTGAGATTTTGGGCTCGGGCTTTTCGCCGCAGCTGGTCAAAAATACCATGCCGGTTAGCAGGAGGGCGGAGAGTTTGGTTAAGAGATTCATATTATGGGTTTCAAACTATCCTTCCGGTTTATTCATTTATTGATGAATAGGCAAGTTAATACCGTAACCACACCGGAGCGGCGGTATAAATTCGCTAAAATCAGCGAAGCCTTTTTTGCAATTGATCCAGAAGTGCTTTTGCCGTTTTAGAATCAGAAGCGGCAGTGTTTCGGCTTTCGCCTTCGGGAGAGCGGTGATCGTAAAGTTCCAGATAGCCGTCACTGTGCACGACGAGGCGATGGGTGTCGGTTCGAATGCTTCGGATATTACCCTTGTAGGAAAACGCCGGATGTCCGGGAGCTTCGGGGTTTTTTAGGATCGGGTCGAGTGAGGTGCCGTCGAGGAAATCCGGTTTTGGCAGTGCGGCCAGATCGCAGAGGGTGGGGAAAATATCGAGGGTTTCGACGATGGAACGGGTAGCTTCGCCGGTGTAAGGAATGCCCGAATAGGAAATAATGAGAGGGGATCGCAATGATTCCTCAAACAGGGTGTGTTTCCCCCACACGGCATGTTCGCCGAGATTCCAGCCGTGATCACCCCAGAGCACGATGATGGTATTGTCACGTAGTTTGAGGTCGTCGAGTTGTTTCAGGATGCGTCCGACTAGAGCGTCGGCGTAGGTGACACAGGCGGCGTAGTGTTTGCGAATTTCGATGGCGAACTCTGCATCTTTGTTTGGGTCTTTTCCCCAGCGATTGTATTTCATGAATTCACCGGACTTGTGCCAGGTGGTTTTGCCTTGTGGTTTTTCGGGGTGAGGCGTGGCTGGAAGCTGGGCGTTTTGATAGGGCTCCATGTATTTTGCCGGAGCGCCGAAGGGCAGATGGGGACGAATGATGCCGACAGCGAGGAAGAAGGGTTTCTTTTTTTCGCCTGCCGCCAATAACCTCAACTGTTTGATCGCTTCTTCGGTGATCCGGCCATCCGGATATATCGAGTCGTTTCCCATGACTGATTGAAATACGTCCATTGCTTTGGCGTTGCCACGGATTTCCCCGTTTGCCAGACCGTGCATGATGCCGCGCGGGTGTTGCCATGGGCCACTGGGCATCAAATGGCGATCCCATGAATTTGGCATTTCGAGTAAAGTTGGTTCATTCCAGTTCGAGCCGCCAAGTCCACCCGGATGGTGGGATACTTTGCCGACTGAAACCGTCGTGTATCCATGCTGACGGAACCAGGCGGGCATGCTTGGAGGTGTGTCGGTGGGTTTATCTTTCAGTCGCTTGGCTCGATTGAAAAGCTCCATGTTGCTGTAGGCCCCATATTTCCCGGTAAGCAGTG
>JAADHD010000249.1:0-3329 GCA_013152075.1 Verrucomicrobiota bacterium
AGAACTCTACGATTTATCCAGTGACCTCGGCGAAGATCAAAACGTCGCCGGACAGCATCCAAATATCGTAGCCCGGGCAGTCAAATACATGGAGAAGGGGCATCAGCCCGATCCCAAATGGAAAATCCCAGCCCCGAAAAAGAAAAAGCGGAAGTAAAAACCGCCACCTCCACAATCCGGATTGGGTGTTGTAAGCATCTGCCGTCTCCCTTAACGGCCCTATGTCTCGTGTTAACGAGCTTGATTTCCTTCTACTTTCCGCTTGAACAATGTTTCGCGCTTGACGCGAACGACACTTCGCTACAGCGCTACCGGGTTTTGCAGACTTCAACAATCCCGAACCCGAAGAATGCCCTCTACCCTGATTGCCTGACTCACATCCTCTGCCAACCCATTACAGAAACAGGCACCCCCTCTGGCGATATAGTCGATCTGGTCTTTTACGCCTTCCGCAAACGGGTAATCTACCCAGCGGCAAAACTCAAAAGCAAAGACGAGGTTTCTCTCAGAACCATCTCTTTCCACAAAACTGATCAGGAAATCCAAAATCTGAAGCAAGTCAATGACCTCCCTTTTTCCGGGGCTCAGATTTTATTCGTATCACAGTGGAAACAACAGGACATTTTTATTACCCCCCTCTCTTCAACAGAGCACCCTCAGGTCACCCCAACTTCAAACCGTGACCTTATCATTCAAACCCTGCTGGCACACCAGGGCAAAGTCACAGGCGGCGTGAACCGTGATTTTTTCTTTTGGAGCCATGTCCCTGCGATGTATGAATCCGATTTTTGGAAAATCCAGCCAAGTAAAAAAAATGCTCTCGGCCCCTTGAAGAGTATCCTGTTGTTCAAAAACCACCTCGCCGAAAAAAACATCAATCTTATTTTTATGCCTATTCCGCGGTCGACCACCATCTACCCGGGTATAGCTACCAACATTGAATATACTCCCTCTATCGACGGGCGGATTAATTTTGCAGTCCGAGACCTTATGGATGCCCTAGAAGCGGAAGGTGTCACCTGCGTTGACCTAACCCCAACATTTTTAGCTAATGCCTTTCAGCAACACGATGGGAAAAGTTACCCAATTTACCGGCGCAACGACACACACTGGGCTCCTTCTGGTGTTCGCTTAGCTGCAAAATTGATTGCCGACACCATCATAACTCGCCCTGCTTACAGCGCACTCAACTCAACCGTTCTCGATAGTCATTTAACGGAAACGGTCACCCTAGAGGAATTCCCTTACACCATGCCGGTATTTGACCGCCCTCCCTCAAGACGACAACCAAAGGAAACTCTACCAAGCTATACCGTGGATGGACGTTCCGATGCAGACCGAAGACTACTGAATAACAATTTACCTGCTGCCGAAATCCATCTTCTCGGCGACTCTTTTTGCAACGCTTATGGCTCTGGCGCAGGGCAGGCAGGCCTTCACCCTCATCTGGTCAAAGCTTTGAAAACACCTATCAATAAAATCGCATCCGCATCCGGAGGATCTGCCATATCTCCCAATCAATTCGCCAGACAGGCTGACTTATCAAAAGCTAAAATCGTAATCTGGGCTGTGTGTGAAAGTTTTTTGGCTGCGCCTGACATCTGGGCGGACACCCCTCTTGATCGCCCCGACACCTTGATGCTCGATAAACTTCTGACTCGAGCAAAACCTTCTCACGATATTTTCACTTTTCAGCTAGCCTCTCAAAAAACTACCGGC
Source organism: Verrucomicrobiota bacterium (assembly GCA_013152075.1). Classification (GTDB taxonomy): domain Bacteria; phylum Verrucomicrobiota; class Verrucomicrobiia; order Verrucomicrobiales; family DEV007; genus JAADHD01. The sequence continues at coordinate 1,720 of JAADHD010000249.1, forward strand.
TCATATATAGCGCTCGGAAACCCGTCAACCCCTGACAAGCTCCCCGCAGAATCACGAATCCTCTGGGAAAATGTCCGTATCAATGATGATGCTCAATTGACCTCCTTCACTGTATCCACCTGGATCCAAAACAACTCCACCACCCCAACCCTCCCTCCATTAGAAAGCTACCCCTTGTCGTGGGAATTATGGATTAATGGTTCACTCTATAAGACTCAAAACAACTCGCTAGACCGGGGAATATTCCAACAACAAAAATGGAAAGTGAAGCTTAAAAAATTCGCAGGTCAAACACTGGACTTCGAACTCGTCTGCCGTCGCACAAACTCTGAGCAAAAGCTACCCGGGCAAGCATGTTGGATCCTGCCCGAAATCCATGGAGCCAAGCTAGTCAAAGCCAAGCCCCATCGTTCCGTGTCTGAATCTCAGGCAGAAACTACTCCCGCCATCGAAAACAGCATCCCTGCTTCAGACTCTGAAAAAACAGCATTACCTCATACACGAATCGCTTTTATAGTTTTCGGAGCACTCCTCGTCGGAGTCATAACGAGCCTGGTATTACGCAGTAGCAGAAAAAGCCACGAATAAATTCTTACGCCTTCATGACAAAAGCGTAATCAAAGTCGCCCTGACAAATCTATTTCTTGCTGAGAGGAATCACCTCTTGCTGACCTTCTACTTTGAGGTGCCAGGTTTCGTAACTCCAAACCCCTCCAGTCTTTGTTCCTTTTACAGTGATGCTTCCGGATCCTTTCGGCCCTGAGACCGGAATGAAAAATTCCACGTCGCCGCTATCATTCTGGACATTGATACTACCTGAAGGCATGAAACCCGGATCGATAGGCTCACCTAATGCTTCAATAGCCGCAGGATTTGACTGCACTGCCGCAACGGAATCTTTATAGGGGTCATTACTTTTCAAAGCCTTTCCTATCCCCACGACCATCAACGCGCCGGCAATTGCACCCAACACCACAATGCCAAGACACCCGCAGCCGATATACTTTAAGACGGGCGATTTTTTTTGTACTGCTTCTTCATTCATAGATAATTCGAGCTTGCCAGCTCAGCGCCCCCTTCATCAAGCTTAAAATGAGACGCTCTAGGTAAAATGGTGAACTCGGAGTCACGCCTGTTCACGCCATGATACCAGTCTGGGCTTCCCATCATCCTCCTCAGCATTGGATTCCAGAAACCCTTGCTCAACCAGAAATCTGTCTGCAGCGCTGATCGTGCCCTCGTAGGCCACCACATCAACATTCATATTGTAAAAACTATGATCATGACCTTCAAAATCCACCAGTTCGCATACATTCCGCCGCCACTTCATTTTACGGGTAAATTTTTCAACACCGTGAAATGGAATCATCCGATCAGCTGTGCCATGAAATAGAATACATGGCGGCAGTTTCTTGGCCATATGACGTATCGGGCTGGCTTTCGCCGCTTCCTTTGCACTTTCGAAATGCTCAAAGCCATATCCTTTTTTCGATGTATCCACTATAGGGCTGAATAAAACCATTGCGTCCGGCACGCAACTAAGCTGCACATCGGTCTCGTCATCTTCAAAATCTTTAATCATCGCCGCACACAACACCGCGTGTGCTCCA
>JAADHD010000249.1:3380-6546 GCA_013152075.1 Verrucomicrobiota bacterium
GGACCCAACGAATTGCCGTTCTCGCATCCGCCATCGCTTCTCGGGGTCCGGTTCCGTGAGTGGATTTAACTCGATACTCTATCAACATCGTGATCGCTCCTCGTTCCGCCATATACAGACTTTGAGGGCCAAATTGAGTCACTTCGCCCTGATCCCAGCTGCTACTGTAAAAAAACATGACAACCGGGCGATCAACTCCCTTTCTTTCGCCCCCAGGGTAATAAACATGCGCATGCAGATCATCCCCTTGGTCAATTTTTTTGTACACGAAGCTCTCCGCTTGCGCGAGCAGCTCATTCTGCCGGTCGACAACTGCATTTACCGCCGGTCTCATAAATTTCTCTGACACTAGATTATCAAGGGTTCGAAACGGGACATTTAATAGAAAGCACAGTATTTTACAAGGAAGGTAAAGCAGGTTTTTTTGTATCCTTTACAGTCCGTTCGGCACAATGCGGGAAAATGTGCCATAATAGAACAACTACGCTCAAAATGAAACTACGACTCTTACTCATTTTATTTGTGTTCAGCAGCTCCCTATCTCGTAACCCCCCTGCCGCTGAAACGCCCAACAAACCTACTCCCGAGCTACAACCCGCTCTGGAGTCGACTTACAATACCTGGCGCTACGCTATGTCTCAAAAGGACTTCAATACTTGGAAGACCGCAACCGCAACGTCCAGGCAAATGGAAACTCGCAACCGTATCATCTCACAACGCCTCCGCTTTCCTGACTCCTTGTTCGCGATGCCCCTACAAGCCCCCTCGCTTTCAAAATTAGTTCTTCTGGGCATTTTCGCCAAAGGCGACACCGCAAACGCAATCTACTACGGCAAGGCAAATTTCGGGCTCGAAACGAACCAGACTGTCAGTAACAACCTCATGGTGCTGAAATTCATTCGCGAAACCAGTCAGTGGAAATTCGATAACCTGCGCATCATTAAATTTAGTAATGACTCTGATCTTTTACTTAAAATCAACAAACAGGATTTCTCTTTTCTTCAGGACGCCACATTTCAGCCCACAGGCATAAGTCCAACCATTGCAAAATCGGTTAAGCCTCCCGCCTACCTCGCGGAATTATGGATCGCGGCCAATGGATTTGAAGTGACTGTAAATATCAATAACGGAAACCATAAGAGCCGTTTAAAAAATGATGACGGTCGCGATCTGATCATCGGCGGCTTGGTGAGAGGCAAAAACACCATCAGCTTGTCAATCTCGCCTGTAGAAACCAAAAGCACTCTACCCAAAAGACTCGAAATAGGAATCTATGCAGCTAAAGCGGCCGGCAAACCAGCAAAACGCGTATTCCATTATGCTCCCGATCCGGCCAATGTTCCGCCAAGCTATTCCGTCAGCATTACAGTTCGCTAGGTATTTTTCCTGCAAGTATCAAAAGCTCAAATGCACGGACAAGTTCCCTCCGCGTTGATGAATGGGATAGTAATAACTACGGGGCACGTAATAGTAAAAAGAGGACGCATAAAAGAAAGATTGATAACCATAATCAATCCCCCATCACCGTGACCGCGATACGCCGTGTATGCGGTGCTCTCCTGTGTTCGAAAAGAAATAACCCCTGCCAAGTTCCCAATGCCAATTGGCCTTCCAGGACAGGGATATTTTTATCAACATCGGTCAGGCACATACGGATGTGGGATGGCATATCATCCGGCCCTTCGTGTGTATGAACAAAATACGGAGTCTCTTCCGGCACCAGATGATCAAAAAAAGCATGCAGATCAGTCCTTGCAGAAGGGTCTGCGTTTTCCATGATCACCAGGCTACAACTTGTGTGGCATACAAAAACTGTCGTCACCCCGTTCTCAATCCCGCTCGAATCTACGATACGAGAAATTTCATCCGTTATTTCATAGGTCCCCTTGCCCCTTGTATTAAGAGAAAAACTATCGCTAACCACGCTCATAACTTAAATGTAACGCACATACGCTCACTAGAAACACTTTTCACCATCCTTTTCCAAGGCCCGCCCTTCAATGACCCCGCGGTATTTTCCAACTCTAATCTTACGTGCTATTTTTTTCCCCACCCTCTCATGCGCCTCTTCCTCACTTTCCACTGAGCGAATCGTAGTGCTTTGTTTGCCGCAGTGATTGCAGATGTACCTAATTCCTAAATCACCCGTACCGTCAGGCACCACCTTGGGCTTCATGCGTTCCGCACATTTTTCACACTCACACCACAAATTTATGACCTTTCCCTTCCAAGTGTAATCCCACTGCCACTCTGTCCAGAAAAAAGTATCCATACGATAATGCCTCCACACTTCGTCTTTGCTGAGAAATTTTTTATACAAACATCTCCCAATCACCAGTAATGCTGCAGCCGTAATAAACGACAAAAGGTAGAGCACTCCCAATGGCAATGGCACCGGTGACCCAAGATGATTTGCAAGAGGGCCATAAATGCGCGCTCCAAATCCCATAGGATCGCTGAGCGCCATAAACGCCAAAAAACCTCCTACGACGAGCAGTCCCAGAATCAAAACTACACCAAGAACTATCCGGACAGTCCGACTATTGCTCTCTTTTTTTCCCATACCCTTACCCTTTTTCAAAAGATGGCCCGGCGCAAGCTTGAACCCACAAATTCAGCTAAGTTTTCGCTGAGGAATCACGACTCGTCAGTTCCTATCACCCGACACCGATGCCGTGCTCTTAGCCCCACTATTATCCACTTTTGAAAGCACACAGCGAAAGCCGTATAAGCCCTCCCGTATAGTCGGCGGCACTGCATTACGATAGGACGTCAGCAACAGGTCTTTTTGCGACACATTCCACGCCCCACCCCGCACCACCTGTAGCCCGGAATCTCCTCCACTGTAGGCATCTCTCACCCACTCCCAGACATTCCCCGAAAGATCATAAATGCCCTGGAAATTCGGCCTGTACTGCCCAACGGGAGAAGTTTTCTCGAAGCCGTCTTCATACCCTTTCAAAACATATCTGCCTTTGGCGCTTTTATCAGCAAAATTTCCACTGCCCGGAGGCGGTGGCCATTCCTTACCCCATGGAAAATGTTTGCGCGCCTTGCTGTCCCGTCGTTCGGGAGTATCTCCGGTTTCCTCAGTAAGCCCTGCCATTCGGCTCCATTCCAAATCTGTCGGCAGACGGTATTCCTCCCCATCCTCGATCCTCCCCAT
>JAADHD010000131.1 GCA_013152075.1 Verrucomicrobiota bacterium
GACTGGCGAGTTCAAATCCTTGACCGGTTGTGAACGATTGCACTTGTTGTTCCTTTTGGTGAACCTCTATCTCTCCCTCGAAGACATGCACCTTGGAGCTGCCTTCATTGATATCGACCGCAAAATCAGTGCCTAGATCAACGATGTCTCCTTTCGGGGTACGCAATATAAAACCCCGGGCAGCGGGAGGTACATGAGCTCGAACTTTGCCTGATAGACAGCGAGCTTCACTGGTGGATATAATTTCGAGATCAGCGTTGCCTTGAATAATAACCGTGGCACCACTGAAAAACTCGACTTGGGCCAAACCTGATTTCAAGCGTAGATGCCCTGATGGCAAAATTTGGCCCTCACGACGATTGTTATCTTCCGACTGCCACTCGGCATCAATCATGCGAGTCAGGATGGCGAAACCCTGGTGTAAGGTTTCCTCATTTGTCTCAGTGTTTGTTGACGGTTGCATCCACCAGACTAGGAGTCCCGCGACCAGTGATGCGGCCAATGGTAAAGCGATGTTCTGGAAAAGATTTTTCTGTATTTTCGGCTTTTGCGAAATTTTAGAGTTTTCGTGTGGCATCACTTGCCAGAAGTCATTTTCGCTCGCCAGTTGGTCTCCTTCGACCAAATCATAAAGCGCTGCGTCGAGGTTTAGATAACGGCGATATTGCTTGCGTGCTTCAGCATCATTTTTTAGTCTTTCCTGAAGTTCGGCGAACTCAAGATCTGACAATAGCCCATCGAGCTGTTTCTCAATCAGGGAATGCAGGGATTCAGGCTTCATGATTGTGATGGGGGGAGCGCGTTTTCCTGTGCCACCGCTTGCTCGATACAGGTGAGCAATTGCTGACGGGTTCGGTTGAGCGTCTTGTAAAGGGCGGTGGCGCTTTTGCCAATTTGCACGGCGAGCTCCTTGATCTTGGTGCCGGGTTCGTAGGCTGCTTTCACCAACTCTTGCTGAGCTTCGGGCAATTTGGCCAGGCAATGTTGCAATGCGCGCCTCTGCGCTTCTAATACATCACTTTCTTCGGCTGATTCTGCTGCGAGTCGATTGACCAGGTCTTCGTCAAAGACGTGGCGGTCCCGGGCAATAGTGCGGCGGTATTTTAGCACTTCGAAGCGAGCGACGACAAAGGCCCATTTCAGGAATTCGGTGTTCTGATCAAAGGTGTCGAATTTTCTCCACAGTACCAAACTGGTATTTTGCATAACCTCGATCGCGTCGTTCCAGGAGGGAAGTAACGAGCGAATGAAAGCGCGCAGAGCGGGTTCACTACGGGTAAATAAGCTGACAAATTGCTCGTAATCGGCGTTTTTATTTTCAGATTCCATGGATGACAGGCGCTCGAGGTGATAAGAGGCGTAGAGTTACTCCTACATAGGGGTTCTATAAATATACTCCCGCCTGCGGAAAAATTGCCCAAAAAAAATCACAATAATTACGATATATAGACTTTTCTCGATAGATATACGCTTCCGGTTGCCAAACCTGATTTTCTTTGCCAGATTAGGCGCATGAAAAGATCCTCACTTTATGCTGTGGCATTGCTCGCCGGAATTGGAATGTTATCCCAACTGGAAGCGAGAACCTGGACAGACGCTAAATCAGGAAAAAAAATTGAGGCTGAGTTTGTAAAAACCTCCGGTGGAAAAGTCACTTTAAAGCTGGTAAGTGGGAAAACGGTTCCACTCGACATTACACGATTGAGTCAGGCGGATCAGGATTTCATCAAATCGCAGGGATCAGGAGGAAGCTCAGCCGGAGCCAGTGGGTGGCCTCAATGGCGTGGCGCGGATGGAAAAAACATCTCACCTGATAAGGCTATTTCGAAAAGCTGGCCGGAGGGAGGACCTAAGAGCTTGTGGGTGTATAAAGATGCCGGACAGGGCTACTCAGGCCCGTCCATCGTCAATGGGACTTTATATACCATGGGATCACGGGACGGGAAATTGATGGTGATCGCTTTGAATGTGGAATCGGGAGAAGAAGTCTGGGCATCGCAGATCGGCGGCGATGACGAGACAGGTTATAATGCAAGTTGGGGTGGGGGGCCAAGAAGCACGCCCACCTGGAACGACGGTCATGTTTATGCTTTGGGACCTAAGGGAACACTGGCCTGCCTGAATGCTGAAGATGGTAAAACAGTCTGGGACAAAAATCTGAGCTCGGACTTTGGCGGTAAAGCCGGAGGCTGGGGGTATTCCGAATCTCCTTTTGTCGATGGTGATCTTGTGATCGTTGCTCCCGGTGGTTCCAAGTCTGCGGTGGTAGCCTTGAATAAGAAGACCGGTAAGACCAAGTGGGAAACCGAGACCGATGCAGGCAAAGCTGAATACGCATCAATGGTTCCTGCTGACCTCAATGGAGGCAGGCAGTACATCCGCTTTTTTCAGACAAAGGTCCTGGGACTAGATTCCACCAATGGAAAAATTTTATGGGAGTCCGAATGGCCTCGTGGCAAAACTGCGGTGATTCCGACTCCAATTTATGATAATCAGGAAGTCTATATCACTTCAGGATATGGCGCTGGCGGTAAAATGTTCAAGATCGGCTCTGACAATTCAGTCAGCGATGTGTGGGATAACAAAGTGATGCAAAATCATCATGGCGGCGTGATTAAAATAGATGATCATGTTTATGGTTTCTCAAACAAAGGCCTGATCTGTCAGGACTGGAAAACCGGTGAAGAAGTTTGGGCCCAAAAGGACCGCACGTTAATGAAAGGAGCCATCACCGTTGCCGGTGGCAAAATCATTTGTGTGAACGAGGGCGACGGCACCATCAGTCTGGTTGAAGCTTCACCGAAAGGATTTGAATCACACGGCAGCTTTAAACTCGAACCACAAAGTGAGAACCGCAATCCCAAGGGGCGCATCTGGACTCATCCGGTGGTCTTAAATGGGAAACTCTACCTTCGTGATCAGGAGTTGATTCATTGTTACGACGTTTCTCCCTAGATAATCAAATTCGAGATAAACGATTCCACCCGGCTTCAGCAAGTGGCAGGATTCCGTGGCAATAGAACAGCGGTGGCATGGTGGTGCTTGATCATCATAGCTATTGCCTTGAAAATCACCTCACCGTGGCAGACCTGGATTTCTGAAGAAGGGCCCAAGGGGGGCGATGACCAGATTCTTTTGGCCATCATACAAATGCAGGGGCGTTTCCTGATAGGTGCTCCTCAAGCGCAAACTCTAGATCTGGAGAGGAATCTTACAGAAATGGAATCTCTTGCGACGACCGATCGAACTTCGATTGCGGTGGCGGCTATTCGTTTTTTTCTAGATCCGGAAGGCAATGGGAAATGGCGAGCCCTGGC
>JAADHD010000237.1:0-1711 GCA_013152075.1 Verrucomicrobiota bacterium
GCCTGAAAGCGATGTGTCGGCGGATGAAGATGATACACCGATAATTCCTTTGGCCTTTGATGAGGCAGACACTCCTGCCGACGAGCCGAAAGCTGAAAAGAAGGCTTTGGACGAAGTCATACTTTCTGCGGCGACAGGTTCTGGTGAAGGTCAGGAGATTACCCTGACTCGAGTGAGTTCGAGCGAAAAAGAGGAGAGTGAGGAGGATGAAGGAGGAGACGAGCCCGTTGAAAGTGTCAGTGTTGAAACTGGGAAGGACTCAAGTAGTAGTGAGAAACCCACAACAGAAGGAGTTCAGCTTGACAATGGGGAAGAGACCCCATCGGCTAAAGGTGCCCCGCAAAGGCAGGGAGTTCTGGAACTGGAGCCCACTGCAAAGGGCCGTTTTGCCAAGACGGATCCGACGATAGTTGACGGTCAGGACCTTGATGTTCCTACTTTCTTGCGGGCCCGAAGAGATTGAAAGAGGTTTTTTTTGAAGAGGTTTACGGTTCTTTCTTGTTTTTTGGGTGAGCTCGATAAATTGGGGGCATGAGATCCTTGAAAACCACCCTTTTAATCACGGCGTTGACCGTCGTAGTCGCAAGTAATGTCCGGGCTGAGAATTGGCCTGGCTGGCGTGGCCCAAATAACAATGGTTCATCAAACATAAGAGGTTTGCCTGATAAATTTTCTAAAACGGAAAATTTACGCTGGGTGGCTACTTTACCGGGTGACGGGGCATCGACTCCGATTGTGTGGGAAGACGGCATTTACCTGACTTCGATTGATGAATCAGTGGATGGCGTGGTGGCGATGAAATTGGATCGCAAGTCGGGAAAAATCATCTGGAAGAAAACTTTTGGCAAAGGTATGCGTCAGGATGATCGCAGCACCTATGCCGCGCCGTCAGCGGTGACAGATGGCAAGAAGGTGATTTTCTTTTCAGGCACGGGTGATCTGGTTGCTTTCGATATGGATGGCAAGCAAATCTGGGCGCGCAACATCCAGAAAGATTACGGAACCTTTGCTTTTGGGTGGACGTTTTCAACCAGCCCGGTTTTGTGGGATGGAAGTCTTTACCTGCAAGTGTTGCAGCGTGACGTGGCGGTGGGTGACAAGGGGTTCAAGGATCGCATGAATGAGTCTTACATTCTGGCAATGGATCCCGAAACGGGTAAGGAGAAATGGCGGCACATTCGCCCGACTCCAGCGTTGATGGAATCACGGGAGGCTTTTTCAACACCGGTTCCCAGTGAACACAATGGGAGGAAAGAATTGTTAGTGGTGGGCGGTGATTATTTGACCGCTCATGATCCGACGACCGGCAAGGAATTGTGGCGTTGGGGAACCTGGAATCCCGATAAAGAAAAATTCTGGCGTTTGGTGCCATCGCCGGTGTATGGAGATGGCATTGTGATCGCTTGCGGTCCAAAGTCAGCACAGGCATACGGGATCAAAGCGGGAGGAGCGGGTGATTTGAGAGAAGAGGCGATCGCGTGGAAGAGTGAAGGGAAAATGGTGGCTGTCGATGTTCCGACTCCCTTATATTACGAAGGACGTTTTTATTTGCTGAACGGTCGAAAAAAAGTGATCACTTGCCTGGAGCCAAAGACTGGCAAAGTGATCTGGAGTGAAAAACTCAACGCCAAAGTGAAGCTTGAGGCATCACCGACTGGCGCAGATGGAAAGATCTACATCATCAGTCATCTGGGAGAGGTATTTGTGATTC
>JAADHD010000237.1:1716-5022 GCA_013152075.1 Verrucomicrobiota bacterium
CGACAAATTTGAATTGATCAGCGAATCGAATATGGGCATGCCTCAGAGTACCTTCGTTCGTTCGCCTATTGTGGCAGCGCAGGGAAGTCTATTCATTCGAGCCAATGACAAGCTCTATTGTGTTGGGAAGTGAGTTGGACGCAATCCAACGCCGGTATTGCCATGACCTCCAGTCGCTGTTTCTAAGCCGGTATTGCTCATCGTAGGAAGTGTTGAGTAATTCGTTTTTTGCTAAATTTGCGGTGTTTCCGAATTGCGGGACATCCTCTGCCACCCATTGCAGCACGGGCCATGCAGGGGGGCCGAGAGATGCGAGGTAGTCGACATCAAGGATGATGTTTCCTTTATCGGATTGCAGGGCCTGCTCGTAATTGTAGCGAGCTACGAAGGCGCGGTCATTGATGAGCTGGACAACAAAAAACAGCAGGAAAACGGCAAGTAGATTTGAATTTATCAACCAGGAAAAATTTCGTTGCTGATTGATTTTAATCGCTAAGAGGACAAATCCGACGACAACGAGAATGAGGAAAAAGGCGACGTAAAGGCGAAGCAGGGAAAGGTGATAAGTGTCGATGTAAAGGTGTAGTCTAAGCAAAACGCTACTGATGAGAAGAAAATTTTGAGCGATCCAGAGGTTAGCTAGAAATTTTTGTCCGCGTGTATTGGTGATTTGTTTGTTTTGTTGAAAGACGATGAGCAAAACGCCGGCGGCCAAAGCAACGCAGGCAATGAGATTGTAAACTCCTTGATGAACGTATTCACTGAAGTTGATTTCATCAGGTAGTTTTGTCTCCATCCACAGATAAAAAACGTCAAGGGAGTTGGCAGCGAAGAAGATTACATTGACGGCTATTAGAAGAATTCGTGTGCTCCAGATACGGGCGGCTAAATCTGTCGGAGCGGCCCACCCTCCGGGCAGGTGTTTTTCGATTCGGGCGAGATCGAGCGATAGCGGTGATCGGCTCAACAGGGACAGTAAAAGAAAAGCAATGCAAATCCAGAAGGTGATGCGTAGAAAAGAGGGAAACTGGTAATCAATGATCCATTGGGCGAGGTTAGTTAGCGTATTTTTTATCTCGTCTCCCATCAGGGCGTTGCCACTGCTGAATAAGAATAGAAAGGCAATGGTGATGATGCTTGCGGGGAGAGTGATCACGAACCAGCGTTTGCCTTGTTTTAACGAGTCTTTGAATGTTGAAGATTGAGATGAGTGCTTGGCTTCGCGCAGGCCGCGCTTGAGGTTAAAAAAAACCAGATAGACATTGAGCAGGCCGAACAAACCTTCCAGGGCACGCCGCCAGTAAGGGGCGATCTGGCGATGGAGGAAATGACCGGATGCGTAAATCGTGAGCAAGAACAGCACCAGCCAGTTGGAAAATGAGAGCTCGATGGCTGTCTGGATGGCGCTGATCGCCATCAAGCCGTATAACAGCAAATCTTTCCAATCGATGGTTCTTGCAGGCCGGTTTAAACGCAGAATGAACCATATGAGCCCGCATAAGAGAGTGACCCCAATTCCCAGGTTGATGCCGAAGGTAAGGAAATCGACGGCTACGGTCAGGAGAATGACTGAGCAGAGGAGTTTGAGTCGTCCTGATAGGGGTGGTGTGGTGTGGGTCTCTTGCGGGGAAGGTGAGGAATTCATGCTGTCATGATTCCACCCCAATGTGAAGTGAGTGTGAAAGTTGTGAGAAAAATTGGTTAAAACTTTTTCACATAGTTCAGGAGGCTGGTTGGTATAGGTGGTATTACAAATAATCGATGGAATTGTAATAGCGTTATAGGCTTAGCTCAGGCATGATAGCTGGAGTCAGTATTAATTGATTCATTTGCACCAATACCATGTCGAGACCTTCTATCGAATATATCAAGCCAACGTCACGTTCCTTGGGGCGTATGACGACCATTCTTTTTCGTCCTTTCAATATAGGTAAATGGTTCGTTCTAGGGTTTACTGCCTGGTTGGCGACTTTGATGGATAGTGGGAACTCATCGGGAGGGAACGTAAAATACAGGAATTCTCGTGGATCTGATCAGTCCGAGAGTTTTGAGGAGTTTATCCAACCAGTGCGGGATTACGTTATGGAAAATCTGTCCTGGCTTATTCCTGTTGTGGTGACCGTCATCGTGTTGGTATTGATTATTTCTCTGGTTCTTCTCTGGATCGGTTCTAGGGGAAAATTTATGTTTCTCGATAATGTGGTGCACAACAGGGCTCTGGTGAAGGCACCCTGGCGGGAGTTTCGTGCAGCGGGAAACTCGTTGTTTAAGTGGCGTTTGATTTTTGGACTGATTGTATTTTTGCTTATGGGAGGTCTTCTTGGCGGAGCTGCGTATTATCTGGTTTCGACTTTTGAGGAAGGTAATATCCAACCGGTTTGGGTCGCGGTTCTGGTGACTGCAATGTTGCTGCTGCTGTTGGCCCTTATGGTGGTGGCTTACATTTCAATGTTGCTTGAGGATTTCGTGATCCCGATGATGTACCGTGATGGATTGTCCGTTACCGAATCATGGAGACGTGTGCAGGGTCTGCATAACATTTGGGCGGGGCGCTTTATTCTTTATGCCTTATGGAAATCATTGTTGGCAATGGCGGCAGGGATAGCTGTGATAGCGGTGGTCTTGCTCACCTGTTGTGTTGCTGCGATTTTTCTAATAATTCCCTATATCAGTGCCGTCGCCTTATTACCCGTGACAGTGTTTTTCCGTGGGCTTGGCCCTGAGTTCCTGCGTCAATTTGGTGATGAATATGACTTGTGGTATGGATCGGATGATGATTTTGGATTTTCTCCGGGAACGGACAAGGAATTGAAACCACTGATGGACACTGATAAACACTGATAGCTCAGGGAATTTAAATATTAAGCTTGATAAAAGCGATCCCTTTTCTCGATAAGACAAATTTGATGCCAGTAGAAGTTAAGAGGCAGATCGAGCTTGTTGATACAACATTTCTACGCATCAGTCCCGCGTATGCGCGGTCGCGGGATCAGGCTAACAGGCGCAAGGTGCCGACTCTATGGTAGCCTGCGGGCATCGCCCCAGGATAATGGGAGCAAAATCATCAAGCCCCAAAGTGGGCGGCGCTAATCCCAAGGCTTTAGGGCCACCCTTTCAGGGCGGATGAGTCTATCGATATAATTCCAGCGCGTTGCGCTGGGCTATCATAGAGCTACCTCTTTGGGGTGAAGAAAATAGCTTTCTATCAGACACTTACAATGATTTACCACAGCATGATTAGAGCTTAGCCTGATCCCGCGTACGCGCATACGCATCAGGCTAAGAAAATAAAACAAGCAACACCTC
>JAADHD010000100.1 GCA_013152075.1 Verrucomicrobiota bacterium
TCGCGAGTGCCGCCGAATTTTGTCTGTTCAAGCCCCTTCAATAAAGCGGTGCGGATATCCCGGCCAAGCGGGTTGTCGCCAGCCATGCCTTCATCTGTGCGTTCGAGCACGATGACTTGTTTTTTGCCGCGCAAGGCTTCGATGATAGCTGCTTCTGGAAATGGGCGAATGACATTGATGTGAATCGAGCCGACTTTGGCATTGCGTTGATCGCGGAGATAATCACAGACTTCTTCCAGGTTTTCTGCTGCACATCCGATAGAAACAAAAACGGTATCGGCGTCGTCGGTTTTGTATTTGGTGATCGGGCCATAATAACGGCCAGTGAGGTCGCCGAATTCTTGATAAGCCTCTTCGAGGAATCCCATGATGGGTTCGATGAAATTATCCCTGCGGGCAACGATCCCATTCATGTGATGCTCCTGGTTCTGAACCGGGCCGAGTAAAATAGGTGTTTTGATGTCTATCATCGCAGGCACTCGGCGACGGGTTTCGCCAAAAAGTTCTTTTTGTGCAGGGGTAGGGCATTCGATTTCTTCATCGGGAGCACCGAGGAATTCTCGCAACAAGTCAGCTTCCGGGGCAAAATAAGTTCTCTCTGAGTGGGTTGTGAGCATGCCGTCCTGCACATTCATGCCGGGGTTCAGGCTCAGCTCATTGACCTTCCGCAAAATGATGGCCTGGTCGGCGGCCTGTTGCGCGTCTTTGGCAAACAGGATGGTCCAACCGGTGTCGAGCACGGCGTAGATATCGTCGTGCCCGCAATGCACGTTCAAAGCGTGTTTGGTCAATGCTCTGGCACCGACTTCGAGCACCATCGTCGAGCCTTTACCGGGTGCGTGATAATACTGCTCGGAAGCGTAGACCAATCCCTGTCCGGAAGTGAAATTGACGGCACGTCGTCCGGTTACAGCAAAGGCGGTTGCTCCGCCCTGCGCCGAATGCTCGCCTTCTGTTTCAACCGCAATTTTTTGCCGTCCAAATACGTTCAATTCACCTTTGGCGTAAGACTCTTGATAAATCTCGCCGCCTTCCGTGCTTGGGGTGATGGGATAAAAAATACCGCCCTCTGTGATCCGAGTCTCCACCCACTGGGTCACCAGTTGGTTGCCATTACAGGTGACGCGGATTCCGGGATATTTTGGAGCGTTGGCAGGGTTTTCTTTCTTTTCGTGAGATTCCTCGGCAGGGGCGTTTGTTTTCGTAGACATATCAATTTTATGGAAAATATAAAGGCTCGAAGGCAGATGCTTTTTAATCGAACCTGACCGGTAACTTAGCGACTGAACTTTATCGATTTTGAAACCTCGCTCAAGTGATTTTTAAGTGCCAAAACTGTTCTTTCTGCTTTCAATTCAGTCGATATCAGCCACTTTCCCCCCTTTTATTACAGGGTGTGCGGGGCTTTTCCCTATCATCTGTTCAAACAATATTATTTTTATCATGTCTTACGATCTCATAGTTCTTGGAGGGGGGCCTGCTGGTTATGTGGGAGCCATTCGTGCGGCTCAACTGGGAAAAAAAGTTGCTTGTGTCGAAAATGATCGTGCTGGTGGGACTTGCTTGAATTGGGGGTGTATTCCGACCAAGGCCTTGCTGAAAAACGCTGGTTTTTATCGAGCGGTCACTAAGCAGGCGCGTGAGTTTGGGGTTCAGATCGATGGCGACATCAGTTTTGACTGGGAAAAAGTGATTGGGAGATCCCGTCAGGTATCAGGGCGTCTGGCAGGTGGGGTGGAGTTTCTGTTCAAAAAAAACGGGATAGATTATATTCGCGGTCTGGGATCGTTGATGGAAAACGGGAAAGTGCAGGTGGTTCTGCAGCAGGACGACAAGGGCCCGGACTCAAGCTCGCCGGAGATGCAGATTCTCGAGGGCAGGGACGTATTGATAGCGACGGGTTGTAAAGCGGCGGCGCTTCCCTTTCTACCTTTTGATGGCAAGCGGATATTGTCTTCGAAGGAGGCGATGACTCTATCGGAATGCCCTGGAAGTATCGCCATCATCGGGGCCGGAGCGATTGGAGTTGAGTTTGCTAGTTTTTTCAGCGCCTTCGGCTCCAAAGTGACACTGATCGAAATGATGGATCGCCTAGTGCCTGTTGAGGACGCGGAGATTTCCGCGACTTTGGAAAAATCTTTCAAACGCCAGGGCATTACCTGTCTCACCGGACATAAAACCGCATCGGCAATAGTGAGTGATGATGGAGTGGAGCTGACACTTGAGTCAGTCGAAGCCGGTGGTGAAACTAAGGTCATTGAGGCGGATTATTGCCTTGTTGCTACGGGGGTGAGTCCGGTTCTGCCGGAGATTTCGGCAGAGGTCGGGGAAATGGAGTTGAGCGACAAAGGGTTTATTCGGGTTGATGCCCGTTATCAGACTACGGTGCCGAATGTTTACGCGGCTGGAGATATCATTGGGGCACCCTGGCTGGCGCATGTTGCCAGCTTCGAGGCGATTCAGGCGATCGAGGGGCTTTATCTGGGCGGCCACCAACCCAAAAAGGTCGGTAATTTTCCCGGATGTACCTATTGTTATCCGGAGATCGCCAGTATTGGCATGAGTGAACAGGATTGCATTGACGGAGAGGTAGCTCATAAGATCGGAAAGTTTCCTTTCATGGCCAGTGGTCGTGCCCTTGCGGCCAATGAACGAGAAGGGTTCACCAAACTTATTTTTGCCGATGATGGATCAGACAAATTGCTCGGAGCGCACATCATTGGCGGCGAAGCGACCGAGATGATTGCTGAAACCGGGTTGGCTCTGCAAATGGGGGCGACGTGGAAAGATATAGAAAACACTATTCACGCTCACCCGACTTATGCCGAGGCATTGCACGAAGCTTCAGGAGCAGCGTTTGATCACGCGATTCATATTTGAGCTAGGCTCTAGGTTTTTGTTGTGTGAAGAATGATCAAAGCTAGGCTTGGAAAATAGAGGTAAAAGCGCTTAAATAACGCTTTTATATTGAATTTGCCTAGAGCCCGATATGAGCGAACCTGAAAATCCAAAATCTACGGATGAAGAAGTAGGCAAAAGTGATGCCAACGAATCAAGCGAGCTGTTGCCTTTGCCGCTGGATGAGTTTGTGGATGTAGAACTCGATTTGGATGAGGTGAGTGGAGCAACGGATTCGGAAAGTTCTGAAACGGAATCGGCTGCGTTGTTGGCAAGCGCTGCGGGGATTCTTCGGGTGTGGTGTCCGAACTGCGAGCAGGAGGTGAATATTTTACGTGAGCATCTGGGCATACAAGGCCCTTGCCCAAGTTGCGAATTGCTCATCGTGGCCAGTATGCGTC
>JAADHD010000055.1 GCA_013152075.1 Verrucomicrobiota bacterium
ATCTCGCTTCGCCACACGTTGAAAGAATAACGCCGATCTACCCGTTGAGTTCTGGAGTTAGCCAGTTGGTGTTGCGTGCTTTGACTTTTCAAATTCTGGAACAGCTATTTGATGAAACTTTACCGGATTTATTGCCGGAAGGAATTGTGCCGACTTGGACCCGGGCACGGGCTATCCGTGCAGTTCATTTTCCGGACAGTATGGAGGATCTGCAGCAGGCGCGTCGATATCTGGCCCTGGAAGAGTTTACCGCTCTGCAATTGAAGGTGATCGTGCAGCGGCGGGAATATGCTGCTCAAGGTGGCAAAGCTCATTGTGGCCCGGGACATTTGTTGGAGAAGTTTCTGGAGGCTTTGCCTTTTGATCCGACAGCAGCCCAGCGGCGTTCGATTGATGAAATTCGAGCAGATCTGGCATCTGAGAAGCCGATGAACCGCTTATTGCAGGGGGATGTCGGCTCCGGAAAAACGCTGGTGGCGATTGCTGCGATGTTGTTGGCGGTAGAGGCCGGCTTCCAGGCGGCACTGATGGCGCCGACACAGATTCTGGCGGAGCAACATTATTTGGTATTGCAACAGTGGTTAGAGCCTTTGGGGATCCGGGTGGGTTTACGCACCTCGGCACGAAAAGAGGACGGGTTTCTACCGCTGCTGAGTGGCGGAGGTGAAGCGCAGATTTTGATTGGCACACACGCCCTGATCGCGAATCCGTCAGAATTGACTAATCTGGGTCTGGCGGTGATTGATGAGCAGCATAAATTTGGAGTGGCTCAAAGGAGCAAACTGGTTCAGCAGGGAGACATGCCGGATGTTCTGGTGATGACTGCTACGCCGATTCCGAGAACGCTGACGCTGACGGTTTATGGAGATCTGGATGTTTCCGTTGTAGATGAGATGCCAGCTGGTCGGGGAGCGATTGTCACCGGGGTGCGTGATCTGAAAAAGACCAGTGAAGCGGCGAAGTTTGTCCGTGAGCATTTGCAGCAGGGGCGGCAGGCTTATATTGTCTATCCGCTGATCGAGGAATCGGAAAAAATAAAATCCTTGGCGGTGACGGTTGAATACGAAAAGTGGGAAAAGCGCTTCAAGGGTTTCAATTGCGGCTTGTTGCATGGACGCTTGAGTGGAGAAGAAAAAGAGCGCGTGATGAGCGAATTTCGTTCAGGGCAGATTCAGGTTTTGATTTCGACCACGGTTATAGAAGTTGGAGTCGATGTTCCCAACGCGACGATGATGCTTGTTTTTAATGCCGAACGCTTCGGTCTCGCGCAGCTGCATCAGCTGCGAGGTCGTATAGGAAGAGGGGAGCATAAGAGTTACTGCATATTGATGGTTGATTTGAAAAAAGCCGCAGAAGCTGCTGATAAATTACGAGTGCTGGAAAAAAGTCGTGACGGGTTTCGTATTGCCGAAGAGGATTTAAGGTTACGCGGACCGGGAGAAGTGTTGGGAACGGCTCAGAGTGGAATGCCCGATTTGAAGATGGGAGATCTGGTTACGGATGTGGATCTAGTGAGGGAGGCGAGGGCGCTGGCTGAGAAAATATTGGAGGAGGATCCGCAATTGGAAGAGTTGAAAAATGGTCAACTGATGGAGACGATGAATAGGCTGAGTGGAGATGAATCGACTCAGTTGAGTTGATTATTTTGTAAGGTGGACAAATAGTTATAATAATAAAATAAGGGATCCTGAATTACGATGAATTGGTTGGCTCATTTGCATCTTTCTAAGCCGAACACTGAGTTCCAGCTTGGAAATGTAATGACGGATGCCTTGAGAGGCCAGCGCTGGCCGGGCATGAGTGAGCATTTTATTGCTGGGATCAGCTGTCACCATGAGATTGATAGTTTTACCGACAGGAATGCGATTGTTGACAGAAGTAAGTCCAGATTGAAGGGCAACCCTCGCTTGCGGGGAATTGTGGTGGACGTTTTTTTTGACCATTTACTGACCCTGCATTGGGAGACTTATGAAAAGGTTCCACTACGGGAGTTTTTGGATGAGTTTTATGCGCGGGCACTCCCGGTGAGCGAGCAATATCCGGAGATGGCCAGAGAGTTTGTGACTAGCATGGCGAAGAGTGATCGACTTGCACGATACGGAGAGATCAGCGACCTGGAATGGGCATACGGGCGGATTGACGCCAGGCTTTCCGAGCGGGCTTTACGCGGTGGTCGCCTGGTGGACTTTATGCCTTCGCTGAAAGAGCAGCACCAGAACCTTGAAACCGATTTTGCCGAGTTTTTTCCTTTATTGATGGATCACGTGGGGAAGGCACGGGGGTGCGGCGGGTAGCGTATCAGATTTCCCCTTTGTGTAATTGTACAGTGGGCTTTAGATATCCTTAATGGAGATTAAAATCCCTAGTTTAGAAGATCGCAGGCTTTTATGCCAGCGACCGGAAGGGAGAAAGCACGTTATGTATCAGAGCTGGCAGAAACTGCTATTTCTGCATTGGGAAGTGGATGCTGCTGAAATTCAAACCATGCTGCCGGAAGGTTTGTATGTGGATACCTTTAAGAATAGTGCCTATGTGGGAATAGTGCCTTTTTACATGTGGAACATTCGACCCCGCTACCTGCCGGCTCTTCCGTGGGTTTCATATTTTTTGGAACTGAATGTCAGAACCTATGTTCACGATGAAAACGGGGTGCCTGGGGTATGGTTTTTTTCACTGGATACCAATCAGCCGATTGCTGCCTATTTGGGGAGGCGGTTTTTTTATATGCCGTACACCAATGCGCACATGCAGGCGGAGAAAAAAAACGAGGGGGTCATTCAATATCAATGTCACCGCAAGAATACATCGAATGAAAAAAAGACCGAATTTGTATATCGCGGAATTTCAGATTCCGAAACGGCGAAGGCGGGAACGCTAGACTATTTTTTAGTGGAACGCTATCTCCTCTATGCTCTGAGTCCTAAAAGCGACGCGTTGTTTTCGGGCAGAGTGTTTCATAAACCCTATCCACTTCAAAAAGCCGAAGTATCTCGATTTTCTCGAGAGCCAATCCGGCAAGCAGGGATTTGTGGGGTAGAGGGAGATCCTGTTCATGCCATATACTCGGAAGGGGTTGATGTGCTGGCTTATGCGATTGAAAAGCAGTGATTGGCACTTGGGAGCTTGCGCGGAGCGAAAGACGCCTGCATGCTGACTATTTTAAGATTACCAGAACTTTCCACAGATGCAGACGATTGTAATTGGACACAAGAATCCGGACATGGACTCAATTTGTGCGGCTTTGGCCTATGCGCATCTCAAGCGTGAGATGGGAGTTGCCAATGTAGTG
>JAADHD010000361.1 GCA_013152075.1 Verrucomicrobiota bacterium
TGACTTCACCACCTGTGACTTTATAATCCTCATGGCCTGCCAACACTTTCGCCAAGGTGCTTTTTCCTGAGCCATTCGGCCCCATCACCGCATGCACTTCTCCGGCTGGCACTTCGAGGCTCAATCCCTTGAGAATTTCCTGACCCGCCACATCGGCTTTCAAATTACTGATCGATAGTTTCTGACTCATCTTATTTCTTGTTCTTGACTAAAATTTAATTTCTAAATGCCTTACCTAGGCTTTCTGCTTCGCGTTGCACTTGGCACAAAGCCCCTTCATCGCCACTTCCAAATGATCAATCCGAGTGCCCTCGGGCAAAGCCCACACGGACTCCATTTCGGCATCATTCTTCAGGCCGATGTCGTAAACTTCCTCACACTTGCCGCAAATAAAATGCGCATGCGGCGCCAAATTCGGGCAATAACGCGATGCGTCGCGCCCCACATTCACCTGCTTGACCAAACCGGCCGCGCTCAAAGTCTCCAGACAGTTGTAAACCGTCGCCAGCGAAATACTCGACATACGTTCCTTCGAGCGAATATAGACCTCAGTCGCTGTCGGGTGATCCCGCTCATCCATCAACACATCGTAGACCAGCTTGCGCTGCTTGGTCATACGCAGGCCTCCCAACGCACCATTTTCTGATGTGCTTTCTACCACAATGCTCTGTTGAAGCTTCGATACCATGTCCGTCGCAACTTCACCCCGCCTCTTATTGAGATCAAGAATTATTCTAAATAAAGATTAGATCACGTCTCCTTTACGGTCATTGCCTCGACCTACTCACAAAAATCACTGTCTGAACCTCTTCGCAAAAGGCACAACTTGCCATTCCCTGTCACCATGACCTTCAGGATATTTTTTTGTGAACATTCGAGACGAGAAAAAGATAAAAACCACAACCTGTCGATGCTCCAGGAAGGTGTTGCCAGCCAGAGCCAGATTACCCATGCTCTGCCCGGCAGACCCATGAACGCGCAGTGAACCTGGGATCATTCCCGTCAAATGGGAAATATGATCTCTCACATTACCACCCTCGACACCATATAAATCTGGACACCGGGTAAAACTGTCACCCATAATCAGTAAAGGAGAGACAAAGGAATTTTTAGGCAAAACATCCCCAAAAACTGTCTCGACGAGAGTGGCAGGATAAGTTGGGTCCGGAGGCATTGACCTATAGCTCCCCTCTCGTCTTTCCTGAAACTTTTCCGGCATTGTGAAATGAGTCAAACGAGTTTTCAGGCCGTAAATTTCTGGAGGTAAATGGTAACGTTTCAAACGGTTGGCAATGGCCTCAGCCGCTATTTGAATCCCCAGATCAGCTGGATGCGGATCTTCATAAGGGTAAAAAAGAGATTGCAGATCTCCACTAATACGAAAAGTTTCCGTGAGATCCACAACCTCCACCCCGGCCTCCAGCAAACTGAGCACTATACGCTGGCGCTCGGGCACGATGACACCGTCCTCAGGGGCACCCGGCAATATACTAGCTCCATAAACCTCTTCTTTTAATGGAAATGGAACTACCAGCAAATCAATGCCCAACTGATCAAGTTCTGCATGCAGTGCTCGAATCATACGGAGGGGCGAAGCGTCCTCGCCTTCATCAATGAGCGCTTGATAAAAGGAGTTGTAAAAATAGCGGAAAAAAAGCCCATTCTCAAAAATCCCTGCTCCGGAATCGAGAGAGCGCTTATATAGTTTTTCCCTCCAAGGCTTTACTTCCTCCACCCATTTTTCCCAACTGTCCCCATGCTTAGCTCGCAGGCCACGGATTCTGGAGATATCAGCAGCGATTGCCTCGCGCCGAATTTGTTTAGCCGAAGAACTGCGCTGATCTTGAAACGTAACGGTAGTCTTGCTACTTGGCTGAGAGGACATCGCTAGCAGATAAAACGAGGTCAACAACTTCAGGAGTCCATCGCCACAATCCCTCAGCATAAAACAGCTCCAAACTGAAATCGTCAATATCCATGATCCGTTGCATGGAAAGTAAGCTGTCTTCTTCCTGCCCCTGTTCGAGCAAAGTGAACTCTACAAAATCCCCTGCTTTGTAAAAGGCTGCCTCAGTCAGCTTGCGCTTCGTAATAACAGGGAAAGCGACCAACATTTCCAGCGGCACGCCCTTTCCTTCCATCACCTTCAACACTTGAACCTTAGCTACGGATAAACAATCCGGGTACTCCGTAGTTTCAGGATTGGGCGCTTTTGGAGTTTCCAGAATGACCGCTAACAAATGAGTATCCCCCTTGGAAAGATCAAGCCTAGGAAAAGGGTCTTGCAAAGCAAAAAAAACAAGCCCCGCAACAACAAGCAGTCCGATAGCGAGCAGCCCGATAATCTTAATTTTCTTCATAACCCTTAAAAACAAACCCACTTTCATCATCCAAGGCCGCCCTTATTTTTTCATCGTCTCGAGGTAACAGCTTTCCATAGTCGCGATTTGTTTTTCAAAGCCAAATTTTTCCGTCACTGTTTGTTTTGCCTGGCAGGAATATTCAGCCAGTAGCCCCTCATCATTTGTCAGTTTCAATATCATCTCTGATAAGGCTTCAAAATCTTTTTCCTCCACCAGCAGCCCATCTTTTCCACTTGTTACTGCCTCCGGTATCCCCCCATGCTGAGTCGCCACCACCGGCAAGCCGGCCGCCATCGCTTCCAACATCGCATTTGGCACGCCCTCCTGATCTTCAGTCTCAGTCAATTCGCTGGGATGCAGAAAAAAGTGCGCTTTGCCAAATTCCTCTTTCAATTCTTCCTGACTCACCCAGCCCTGAATCTCAACATTATTCTCCAAGCCCGCTTTTTTCACTTCATCGCGAAAGCGCTGTTCATCTGGCCCGCTACCACACAAAACGTATTTAAGCTCCGGCCAAATTTCGATCACTTTCGGCAGAGCTTTCAACACGGTAAACAATCCCTTTTTTGGAATCAAACGACATGCCTGCAGCAAACGCCACTTCCCATCAGCGGGAGCCGCCCGCTCTTTAAACTCAATCGCATGCAGCGGCACCGGTGTGCGATTCAAACGCAACTTCTCTTGCGGGCATCCCAATTCCCGCAAGCGCTCCAGCAGTGATTCACTCCTCGCCAGGACAACTTTTGCATCCTGAAAAACCTGCTGCAACCCTTTCACATATTCCGGATCATCCATGAACTTCACCACGTCGACCCCATGGAATGACACCAACCACGGAACCCCCGACGCTTCCAACATGCGATGATACTTCACTGCTTTGTGCCCATAATACACATGCACTAACTGCGGTTTCCATTGCTCCAATAATTCGACCAGGTCATAGGGATGATAATATTCCCCCTCGTGTCCAACATAGCCCACCGGGCGCGGCGGAGGCCATTGTTTGATGACATGTTTATACCAGAAACGTAGCAAAAAATTCCCTCGGAACCGAGGCCTCTCCTGCTTTTTCATCGGCACCACGGGATCGAATGGGAAACGCTCCTGATTGGCTACCGTTTCTGCAAAGACCACATTGCGAAACTCTTTCAGACCAGTGATCTGTCGATAGAGACTCTGCATCTCAGGTTTCAGGTAAGTCCCACATAGGCTCACCACCAGAGGACGCTCTTGCCCAAGTTCAACTGTGTCCTGCTCACTCCCCTCCATGACCCTTTTCCCAAGTATCAAGCAACTCGCGATAATACGATTCCAGCCGCGCGATCTGCGCCCCATGCTCAAACTCCGCCCTCATGCTCGCTGCGGCCGCTCGGCCCATTTCCTGACGCACAGCATCATCATCAATCAACTTGCGCACCTGCTCCAGCAATCCATCCCGGTCACGCTCTTCGACCAGCAAGCCCGTCTCCCCTTGTTTCACCGCTTCCGGAATCCCTCCATGCAAAGTCGCCACCACCGGCAAGCCCGTCGCCATGGCTTCCAACATCGCGTTGGGAATCCCCTCCTGGTTCTGATCGGCGGTGATTCGACTGGGATGAATGAAAATGTGCGCCTGATGATACAAATCCCGCAATTGCTCCGAGTCGAGAAATCCGGGAAATTCCACCTGCCCGGTAATACCCAGTTCTCTCGCCAGCTGCTCCGTTCTTTCCATTAACGGCCCGTCACCAGCCAGAGTCAGCATGGCTTTCGGATACGACTTCAGTAATTCCGCAAATACATGCAGTGTATCGTCGAGCCCCTTTTTCTCCACCATGCGGCAAGCCTGGATCAAGCGCCATTTGCCTCCTTCGGGTAAAGGTCGTTCAATTACCGGATAACCTTCCATCGGAATACCCGTGCGGTTCAGACGTATCTTCCCTTCATCACAACCCAGGTCAATCAAACGCTGTTTCAAACTCTCCGAACGAGCCATCACCATCGGCAGGGTCTGTAACAAATCTCGCAAACGATCCACATAACCCGGTTGATCCTCTCTCGGTTGCACATCCATGCCATGAAACGACACCACAACCGGCCGGTCCCAGCGCTTGATGAAGGGCAACAAATGCACACCCGTGTGACCGAAATACACATGCATCATATCAGCAGAGCGCTTCTCAAGAGCCTGCTCCAATATCCGGTATTCCCCACGATAAACGATCGGCGGCTCTTTCTTGATATACTTCAACCAGAACCGCCGGATAAAATTGCTGCGAACCTTGCCGTGTATCTCCACCTCTTCAAAAGGAAAACGATCCTCGCTGCGTCGCTCCTTGGTAATTACGAAAGTTTCAAATTTGCGCAGACTCGAAACCTGCCGGTAGATGTGCAACATCTCCGGTTTCAAAAAAGTCGTACAATAGCTGGCAAGCACCGGTTTCGACATGATCTGCTGCAATCTGCACGGCTCGCCCCTTTTGTCGATCCTCTTTTACTCTAATAACAAACCCCGATTACTTTTCTCTTCCTACGCTGAGCCTAAATGGTTAACCTTATTCCCTGATGAGAATTTCTATGAAATCACTACATTTGCCTTTTTTACTATTGCTTGCCCTCTGTCCGCCCAGTTGCAATCAACACCAGCAGATACAGAGCTCCGCCCAGATTAAAGCAACACCAGATGAAATTTCGGCAAGCCTTCCCTTCATTGAAACCGCTCTCAACAACCCGGACGCACTACTCAGCATTCCATTTCCCGCCGTTGTCA
>JAADHD010000236.1 GCA_013152075.1 Verrucomicrobiota bacterium
GAACCATCGGTGACTCGTCCCCAGATTGGTGAGGATTCATTACAGCAAAGCAAATCCGCTCACCGCGCTGTTCTCCATGCGTAATGCGATCGTGCCACTTGCGACACAGTCATCGGGTATGTCAATGGTGTGATAAGAGCCATCGGAGTCGGGTTGCGTCTCACGCCAATTGGTGCCATCCGCTGAAACAAAGAGATTCATGCTTTTGTTTTTGCCGGCCATGCTATCCATCAGCACCACGCATCGTCGGGCTTTGTTTTTAGCGAGCGACAGGGGGAAACGGTATTCGAGTTGTTTTGCGTAGGCCCAATAATTCAGGCACCAGGCGGCCTTGGTCGTCAGGCGGAATTTCTCATCGCCTTCACCCACCATCACTTTCCATAGAACATCCTCACGGTTTTCAAATGGAAGCAGCAGTGCTTGTGCTTTTTGCGGTGTTGCCGTTTCCTGGGGTGAGATTGTATAACCCGCGCTATCACCCACACGACGAAAAATGCGTCCTATGAGCTTGCCTGAATTGAAACACCAGATGCAGTAACCGGGTTGTTCTTTCCCCCAGACCGCAGGGTTTGCGGCAGTAATCGACGCATTGATCAAAGTGTCACCATTGGGGATTCTGAAGCGCCGGTCACCATTGCTATGTACATGTCCGCCGATGACCCAGAGGTCACCCCGGGTTTCTGCAAACGCTTCTCTTACGGCCATTGGGATGCCACGTTCCCTGACGATTTTGCCAACGGAAGGCTGATGAATTGCGGTCACCAGAGTGCCGTCAGGACGATGCAGTTTTTTCACCTGCTCGTTGAACCATTTCTGTTGTTTGTCGCCGAGCAGACCACAACTTCCTCCATTGGCGATGATGAACGGCACGCCTTTCATTTTGAAGGCATGGGTGACGGGTGTGTTCCCGTATACATTGCGAAACAATCCGAGATCATCCTCGCCCGGATAGGTGTCGTGATTGCCAAGAGTGAGTTTTACAGGAGCGAGTTTAGTGAGCTCGTCGTAATGGGGCTTCATCATGCGATACTCTTCCTCCGTCTTCTTGCGGTCGGCATCGTTGGGAATCACACCAAAGCTGTGTGATGCGCTGACGATGAGATCGCCTACAATTCCAATGAATGATGGGCGGGGGTTCATCGGTGCGATTTCCGCGATCATCGGTGGTAAAATATCTTCCGCTTTCCCGATGCCGTAGTGAATGTCGGCCATCCAGAGTGAGGTAAAACTGTCACCAGCGTGAGGGTTGAAGTCTAGAATTTTGTAAGCCTCTTCCAGTGTAGCCGCCCTGCGCTTTTCATTGGTAACTGCTGCAAGTGAGCGATGCAGGGGAGTGAGTGCCGCAGCGCCAATCCCAAGCCCTGTTTGATGTAAAATCTTGCGGCGGGTGAAGGCAGTAGGTTTCGAATTCTTATCGCTAAGCATTATTGGATATGGGGTATCGTGTGGATCAGGGGGAATAGAAGTTTGACCTCCTCCAAGCCCGATTGGATAACGAAAGGGCAGGGAGGATGGAAAAGCAAATTTCCAGCAGTTGTCTAGCATCTACTTCAAATAATAAATCTTTGGCATTCCTTTGGCAGGTTGCTCGACTTTTGCTTTCTCAACAAAAGAATTTTCTGCCCACTCGTCAATCAGACAAAGGCAAAAAATCACGATAACGATGAGGGGGGATTGGTAACGATTCACAACATTGATTAAGCTAACAGAGAGATCTGTAGAATAAAAGAATTTCACCGCAGAGATGCACAGGAGAAGATGAGTTTGAAAATGGCATAAGGTGAAAGTATAATGAACCTCAGTAGTAGAGTGGTGCCCAAATGAAGCCTGCCGAGCGCTTCGAATTATCGCCTGCTACGCAGGGACCTATCGAGCATGTTCTCGTATATTTTCTGCCGTTCCGGCATCCCTAGTCCTCGGTTGCGGTACTCGTACATTTTGACGTTAACCGCTTCACGTTGCTGGGTTGATAATTTTGAGAGCTTGGCGAGAGTTGATGCCGGTATCTTAGTATTGTCGGGATAGCCATCGGCTTTAAAACCATCACGATAGTTGCGCGCTCCATTTTTTGCGTCGGTCATCTGTTCCGGGGTCAACATCCGGGGATCAGGTCCACCATGAGGACCGGTTCCATCACCCTTTCTTTTTCCGCCCCGGTATAAAGAATAACCACTTCTGTTGAACGCCTTGGCTGATAGTTTTTCGTAGCGAATGGAAATCACTTCGCTGCCTGCGATTTTGACCCGGGCGGTGAGAGTTTCGAGATTGGATTGATCACCGTTGATGCTGACCAATTGCCAGCCTTCGGGATTGGCTTTTTGTCCGACAAGGTAGGACTCTCGAGTTTCAAGATCGAACAGGGATGCAAAAACACCTTCTTCCATCCGGGCTATTCCGGTCAGAACAATCGATTTGGAAAGGCCGATGGAACGCAGAAAGGGGGATTGGTTTTTGAGAGCTTCAAAATTTTCCTTAGTGACCGGTTCTGGTAGCTCGGAGGGGGGGGAGGTTTGGGCAGGAGTTTCACCACGCAAAAAGGATGTTCCAGAGAAGATCACTATTGCTGCCAGGATTGCGACGATGTTTCCGGAGACACGATTTATCGAGCTGGGATTGAGATGGGGATAGGGAATATTGCAAAGACTGATCACGGCGAGGAATGGGGATTCGGCATCGTTTCAAGTGAGGTAAAATCTATCAACTGATTTAGAAAGAAGCAATAGCCATTGTCGTCTGCCATACAATGGAAAAGGGGGGGATTGTCCCCGTGATGTCCGGTTGTGTGGCGTCGAAACTGATTGATTCACCGACTTTCCTCGATCTTCCAATGATTCGCTCGCACTACTATCCATTCTATGATTCATAGCAAGTTGTCCAATTTCATTCGATCGTCTCAGATAGTAATGGAATTAACTATATCGCACGCTACATAAGGCTACAGAAATATGGAAAACGGTAAAATTTTTAGCGGCATCATCAAGGTCTTGTGCGCCATGCTGATACTATTGGTTTGGCAAGAAAACAGCTATTCACAGACTACTTGGACTGGGGCAGTCAACGATCAGTGGCAGGAAGCTGGCAACTGGACCGCGGGAGTGCCCATCGCAATGGTAAACGCATTCATTAGTAACGATGATGCGGTTGTATTGGACGCAGGCGCGGGAAGCGCCAATTTCTTAGGAGTCAGCAGTTCTTCTATACTTACAGTCAGCGATGGTGTGGAATTGAGTGCTGCCAGAATCGGGATTGGGACCGGGCCCACTCCTACAGATTCCTTTATGACG
>JAADHD010000035.1:0-2301 GCA_013152075.1 Verrucomicrobiota bacterium
ATTCTTTGGATCACCGCGGAGGACATGAGTCCTACCCTGGGTTGTTACGGCGATGCATTCGCTACTACGCCCAACATTGATCGACTGGCAGCAGAGGGAGTGTTGTATGAAAATGCCTTTGCTACGGCACCGGTTTGT
Source organism: Verrucomicrobiota bacterium (assembly GCA_013152075.1). Classification (GTDB taxonomy): domain Bacteria; phylum Verrucomicrobiota; class Verrucomicrobiia; order Verrucomicrobiales; family DEV007; genus JAADHD01. The sequence goes on from JAADHD010000035.1 coordinate 139, forward strand.
TCGCCTTCGCGATCCTGTCTCATCAATGGTCTATATGCGACCTCACAGGGAACCCAGCAAATGCGCTCGGCTTTTCCCATCCCAAAATACATGACCGGCTTCCCGAGTTTTTTGCGTGAGCAGGGCTACTATACATCCAACAATGTTAAAACCGACTATAATAGCGGGAACTATAAGGAAATTATCGAGGCATCGTGGAATGAGAATAGCGATAGCGCGAATTGGCAAAAGCGAAAGAAGGGACAGGGCTTCTTTAGCATTTATAACCTGATGACCTCTCACCAGAGCCGAACCATGGTGTGGCCGTATGAAAAATTCGTCAGTGAGGTGCAGAGCAAACTGTCAGCGTCTGAAATTCATGAGCCTGCAAAAGTCCCCTTGCCACCCTATTATCCGGATACGCCCATCGTGCGAAAAACGGTGGCGCGTTATTATGATTGTGTCACGGCTATGGACAAGGAGGTTGGCGCCATTTTGAAACAACTTGAAGACGACGGACTGGCTGATGATACCATCGTTTTTTTCTACTCTGATCATGGTTCCGGTATGCCCCGGCACAAGCGGGCTTTGCTCGATTCCGGCATGCAGGTGGCGATGATCGTAAAGTTTCCGAAAAAATACCAACACTTGGCTCCAGGCAAAGCGGGGACGCGCACCGATCGACTGGTCAGCTTCGTTGATTTCGGGCCTACCGTGCTGAGTCTGGCCGGGGTGGATATCCCCGATTACATGGAGGGAAAACCTTTCCTTGGCCAAGAGGCGGTGAAGCCGAGGAATTACGTTTATGGTCATCGGGACCGGGTGGATGAAGTGCTCGATTTGGCGCGTTCCGTTCGTGACAAACGCTATCTCTATATTCGCAATTTCATGCCGCATCTTGGTTATAACCAGCCGACCGCCTGGCCGGATTTAGGGGAAATTCGCCACGAGTTTTATCGCCTGGCTGATTTAGAGAAAATGAGCAAAGCGCAATGGGATTTCGTCAAGCCCACCCGAGATCTCGAAGAGCTTTATGATTGCCACGCTGATCCGATGAATTTGAAAAATCTGGCGGGCAGTGACGAACATCAGAAGGTTCTTAATAAAATGCGTAAGCAGTTATTTGCTCACATCCGTGACAGCAAGGACCTGGGGTTCATTCCTGAGGAACTGGCCTTGGATATTTCTAATGGGCTACCAGGACCCGGTATTGATGGGACAACCAAGTGGGAATGGGCGCGGGAAAGGTGGCGCTACCAAGAGGAACTAATAAATGCGGCGTCGGCAGTGGGGCAGGGAAAAGAAGAGACTCTGCTTGTTAATTTGAAGGATGAAAATGCGGCAATTGTTTATTGGGGTGCTGTTGGTCTGAGCGCTTCGAAATCGCTTTCGCCGCAAGCGGTGAAAGCCCTGACCGAGTTTTTATCTGACGGTCCAATTGTCAGCGTCAGCGCACGCATTGAAGCGGCGAACGCTCTGGCGCGTCATGGTCATCTTGAACAATCGATCCCAGTGCTGGCCGCGGCACTGGAGGAGAAGAATCTTGCAGCCGTTCAACATGCTGCCCGGACCATAGAGTTGCTCGGAGAAAAAGCGCAAGCTGCGTTACCGGCGATGAAGGCCTGCGACGCACGGATGAAGGTGATTCGGCCGCCGGGAACTTCACCAATTGTTGTGGATCCGGAGAAGGACAAAGCGATGTTCATTCTGTTCTCAACCGAAGCATTTATTCAACATTTTGCGAAAGCCAATAAATAGAGCGAACTAAAAGCTGCCGGTCTGTGAAAAGAGCGGGGTGTTAATCAGGGATAGTTCCCCAGCCTCCGCCGCCCGGAGTCTCGACGGTGAGACGGTGAGACGGTGAGACGGTGAGACGGTCGCCCGCTTGGGTTTGGATTTCGACGCTGGGCGGGAGTTCTTCGCAGCTGCCGTCGGCACGAGTGCGACTTTGTTTTCCGCATTCACCGGGCTGCCCGCCATTTAATCCGTAGGGGGCTTCGATGCGGTGTTGGGTGAGCAGGGAAAGTTTCAGGGGGCGGATGAACTCGAACTCGCGGATGAGCCTGTTGCCGCCTGAGTTTTCCCGCAAAGCAAAGCGGAGCAGCCGAACGTGGAGGCTAGCCAGCCGCTGAGGGCGAGCGTTGCTTTCTCGGTTTAAAGTGGGTCATAACTGCAGATGGGTCA
>JAADHD010000035.1:2346-5630 GCA_013152075.1 Verrucomicrobiota bacterium
TCGCCCTTGATCAGTTTTCCTATTGTTTTCTATGATTTTTTCTTGTCTTTGTTTGCGGCAAGATCGGCAGCGTTTCGGTTGATGGTAAATCGGTTTTTTCCATTCTTCGTAGTAGATCCGCTGCTGTTCGGCCCACCATACCTCAACCTTACCACAATCCGCACAAGCGAACTCAAAATCATTGTATTCGGTTGGTGGATCATATGAGTTGTTCGCAGCTTGTTTTGAAGGGTCTGCTTTGACTGTTCCAAAGTGGCGCTTCTTGCGTTTATTTTTCATCTTCCCTAAAAAAGGGTTCTTTTTTAGCCTAACGTCGAGCACAGGCAACCCGCTACTGGCAGCAAGCTTTCGTGTTCAAGTTGAGGGTTAAAGTTTTCATTTAGGTTTCGACTACGGAGCGGTAGCGGGTTGCTCTGCTGCGTTTTTCGGTATTTGCGTGTTCAACGATCGAATCCAAGAACAACCGGATTCCTCTTCTGATAATCACAGTACCAGCATCTATCTTCTGTGGTATCCTTGTAGTAAACTGAGCCCTCTCCTGGACATTTCTCTGGTCCGAGCGTGATAAAATCAATTTCAAGAGCATCGATCTCATCTGAAAAGTCTTTGTATTCTTCGCTCTTTTGAGTCTCAATAAAAATTTTCAATTCAGCAAGAAAGTCTTTTGAATTAACAAAAATTTCCTCTGCCCATTCCGTTAAACTGAGTGCTGGTGAGATCGTTTCGGCAGAGTCACCCCAGTCGCCATCGATCATGATCTTAAATCCGATGTCATTATGATTAGGATCAGTAAGCCATGCCTCATTGTCGTCAGAATATTCGAGTTTCCCGAGAATAGCGTGATCAATTTCTCTTTCAATGGGGCGTTGATCGCCCATGAAAAACTTTTTAATTTTAGAGAGCATTATTATTAAACCGAACGTCGAGTCACACCGCATCCCTGAGCGGGAGCGCGCGTTGACGAAGAGTTTGATGGTCAAAATTAGGGTGAATCATAACTACGAGGCGGCTCAGGGATTCGGTGCTGACTTTTGAAACTCATCTAAGCCCTCGTTGAGGGTGTTATATTATGTCCACCGGAAGGCGGGTCACGTAAGAGCGTGCCCCATGATACCTTCCGGCAAACACAACATTAACATCGTAAAATTAAATGAGATATTACACTTCCACAACCAAATACCACTGCGGCATCGATCTTCATGCCCGCCAAATGTACGTCTGCGTCATGGACTCGCAGGGCAACAAGCTGCTGCACATGAACATTCGTGATAACGACTTCGAGTTCTTCCTCAAGAAGATCGCTCCCTGGCGTCACGACATCACCGTATGCTGCGAATGCCTCTTTTGCTGGTACTGGATGGCTGATGCCTGCCACGAAGCCGGGCTCAAATTTGTTCTGGCCCATGCCCTCTACCTCAAGGCTATCCACGGCGGCAAGAACAAGAATGATCGGATCGACTCCGAGAAGCTGGCACACCTGTTACGCAGTAATCTCATTCCACCTTCGTATGTTTACCCGGCGGACAAACGGCCTGTTCGCGCTCTGTTGCGCCAGCGCATGGACTATGTGTGGCGGCGCTCCCAACTTCTCCAACGTGTCACCACGATGCAGATGGCCGAAGGCAAAGAGCCTGTTGCACGAAGAAGTGCGAATCGTGAAAAATGGCTCGAAGGACTCATGGAAGCTCACAGCGAACCCCGGCACCGCATCGCGCTGCAACACGACGTGGCCATGGTGGTTCATTACGACCACGCCGTGAAGGAGCTGGAAAAAGAGTTGCTTAAAATCACCCGCCGCACTGCTTCGCGTGACTTTGCCTTACTCAAAACTGTGCCCGGCATCGGCAAAGCGCTTGGACTGACCATTCTCTACGAGGTCGAAGACATCAATCGCTTCCCCTCCGTGCAACGCTTCTGCAGTTATTGCCGTCTGGTCAAAGGCACGGTCGCCAGCGCCGGGAAGATCAAGGGCCTGCGCGGTGCCAAGTTGGGCAATCCTTATCTGCGCTGGGCATTTGGAGAAGCGGCGGTGCTCGCCAAACGCCACGATGAACACATCGCGCAGTATTGCCAGCAGCTTGAAGCAAAAAAGGCATGCAAGTTCAAAGTCAACGCTATCATCGCCAACAAGTTCGCGCGAGCCATCTACTTCATGCTCAAGAACAAGAGCGGATTCGATGTCGCCAAACTCACAGGAAAACCAGTCCCTAACAAATGAATACTTTGATCCCGGGCAGATGGGAACACAAACCGGAAGCAGAACTGGAGTCCAGGGCCTGTCTTGTACAGGGCCAGCCAGCCCGTGCCTCAAAACCACTTGCCTTTGCGGCGCTTATAGCAACCGCCATGGTTTTGATGGGAGGCTTCCCAAGGACAGCCATTCCTATTGAATGGCACCTCCCACGCCCGGGATCATCTCTACCAATGATACCACCATAACTTTTGAGTTGATGAAATGCTCAATCCGCCCCGACGACAAGTCCCTGCAGAACTGGAGTCCGATCCATGAGGTTGGTCAGCCAATCATTACATTTGAATGGATAGTCGACGGGTGAACTGCATGTTTGTTTCTGGGTCGCCGATGATCCGTATTTACGAGAGATCGGCTGGAACGCAGGAAGAGATTACCTTCACGGGCAAACCCTTCCCGCTCGATTGAACCCGAATAGGTGTTTAGACGGAGTATTTAACTTCGAGCCGTATAACCGAACCCAAGCGGAGAGCCGCAACTTTTAAGATGCTTAAAGCAGGTTATAAAACCTGTTAACGTCATTCTTTTGTCTCTTGACTATCCGGGCTTAATAGGTGTTCTGCTTCTTGCTCACGAACTAGGCTTGACGAATAATATCTATCAGGGTTAGAATGATCGAATGGATAGTTCCCATCCATTATCTTCAGATTCTTCCAACTCTAACCAAAAAAACCATTGGAAAAGGGTAGCAAAATCTTGCTTAGTAATAACGTTCCTCATTATTTTCGGCTGGGCATCCTGGGAATTAATCAGACCTCGGACTCTAGAGATTAATAAAAAGTCACCCGCCCAGAACATGGCCCTCCAACTGAGGCAGGCCATCTCAGCCTACCATACAGAATATCGGAAGTATCCGATTAGAGGCGAAGGAAAAGAAGATGTTGATTTGCAATCAGATCATAAATTGATGGATGTCTTGATAGGTTCAGACAATGCGGCAGAGAAAGATGGATTAAACCCACGTCGGATCGCCTTTTTCTACTGGTCAAATACCAAGCATATGATTAGAAGAAAGTTTAAAGGTGGCATTAAA
>JAADHD010000016.1:0-492 GCA_013152075.1 Verrucomicrobiota bacterium
GGAGGCAGGCCCGTGAGGTCGTAATATATGCGTCGTAGCAAAGTGTAGGCATCCGCATCACCGGCAGGTTTGAGGTTTTTCGTCTCCAGGCGTGCAAGGATAAAGGAGTCGATTTCACTTAGCGGCCATGACTTGTTTTTCACTGTGGGAATAGTCGGTTTTGAAACCGGGCGGAAAGACCAATGTTTTTGGGCTTCAGATCTAAACAGATCCGAGCGTGCTTGTTCGATCGTTGCCAGAGAGGGGAAGTGGCCGCTTTTAATCCAGTCACTGATCGTTTTTTTCTCTGCTTCTGTCAGGCGCGGTTCGTCTTCGGGCGGCATTTCGCCTGCAGTGATTTTGCTCCACAGCACGCTTTCCATCAGCTTGCCAGGAGCGATCAGGGTCTTGCCACTTTCGCCGCCCACCATCAATGTGATCACCGTAGCCAGATCCAGTGCGGAGTCGGGTTCCTTGCCGGAGTGGCAAGAGCCGCATTTTTTTTCAAAAATC
>JAADHD010000016.1:553-3822 GCA_013152075.1 Verrucomicrobiota bacterium
GACGCCATGAAAGCGAGCAGTAGCCAATGAAATGAGACGAAAGGGTTCATGATTTGGTAGGCAGTTCAGAAATCAAGTCCTCGATAATGGCCAGTCCGGCGCCGTTGACCGGATAGGAAAGGCTGCGGTGGATTTCGCAATTTTCCAGTAGTGGTTCGAGACAAAAGTGAGGCAACTTCTTTTTGAGTTGAGCAAACGACTCATCATTGTTTTCCAAAAACCGCCCCAAGAGAAATACCGCTGAAGGGTTGTAAGCTTGCATAACGAATCCGATGGCAATAGCAAGATAATCGAGGAAATGATCGACTTCGTCGGCAATGAGACCCGGGCTTTGCTGATGAATTTCCAGAACCTCTTCCACGGAAACTTCACGTTTTAGTTTTTTTGAAATTCGCGTGGCGAGAGAGGTGTCGGTGGCCAATGTTTCCAGACAGCCTCGATTTCCGCAACCACAGCTCTCGCCTTTAGGATCGACCACTACGTGTCCGATTTCTCCGGCCATGCTGCGTGAACCGCTGATACGCCGGCCGTCACAGGCGGCGGCAACACCAAGCCCGCCAAGATAGTTGATTAAGGCGAAATTTTCATGGTCCGCCGCTCTGCCCCGAATCTGTTCCACCAGGAATTGGGCTTCCATCATTCCGCTTAATTTTGTTTTCAGGCCGGTTTGTTTTTCCAGGTCAAATCGAATATCCTGCTTGTCGATGATAGGAAGGTTGGGCGCGAGTATCACGGTGCCGTTAACGCCGTCAATCAGGCCGGGGATGCTGAGGCCAAGTCCCAGGGTGTTGGCCTGGCTTTGTGATCTTATGTCTTCAATCAGTTGGACGACCTGTTTTATCAGGCTTTGATAATCCTTGGCTGTCGATTGTGGTTTCACTTGCTCAATGATTGAACCGTCCATTCCGACCGAGGCGACTCTGACATACATCGGCCCAATGGTAAGTGCGATCACCTGGGAGTTGTCCACCGACATGCGCAGGTAGTTGCCCGGTCGTCCCGCTCCGTCCTGTTGCAGTCCTTCACAGGATTCGGCAAAACCGCTCGCTTCCAGAGAATCGCAAATTTTGACGGCGGTCGCGTATCCCAGGCCGGTGTGTTTTGCCACGTCGGAACGCGATAGCGGGCCGCGGGTTTGCAGGCTGCGCACCACACGTTCACGATTGACCCGACGCAGCAGGCTGGGCCGCGCTTGGGCAGGAATTTGAGGGGAAGCGATCATGCTGAGGTAATTTTATCACTATGCGATAAAATGCAAGCGAAAAGTTGTTTTTGGGTGTGGGCAAGAGTGTGTGGAACAGCTTTTTAAGCTGTTCGAACATGGTTGGAATAATTGATGTTCATTGACATCAAAAAGTGATGAGTTAAGCTATCAGTATGAGAACAACTCTTACTATCGACGACGATATTGCACAGTCTGTCGAAAATTTGCGTAATCGTAAAAATCTCAGTCTTCGTGATGCGATTAACCAATTGCTCAGAGCGGGATTACAGGCGGTGGAAAAGAGGTCGAGTTCTCGCCCTTATCATGGACCTGTATTTAGCCTGGGCGAATTAAAGCCTGGTATTGATCCTAATCGAATGAATCAACTAGCTGACGAGTTAGAGGCTGAGCAGTACATCCCATGATTTGCCCTGACGTTAATTTATTGTTGTATGCGATTATTGATTCTTTTCCGCAGCATGAGAAGGCGAAGCAGTGGTGGGATGGTGTGCTGTCGAGTGATCAATTTGTAGGTATTGGACATGTTGTGATATTGGGGTTCATCCGGGTGGCTACAAATTCCCGGGTTTTTCCCTTACCGCTTACGATTCAACAGGCCGTGCAAGTGGTGGATTCTTGGCTTGCTCAAGCCAATGTTGAAATGATCGCTCCTGCTGATAACCATTGGGAAAATCTCCGCACAATGCTCACATCAGGAAATGCTGGAGGAAATCTCACGACCGATGCGCACATTGCTGCTCTGGCTTCCGATTACGGGCTCGTCATTTATAGCAATGATGCCGATTTTGTGCGTTTTCCAAATGTGAAGTGTGTGAATCCAGTTTGATCCTTTGTAGGTAAAAAGAAGGGAGGCACACAATGCAATCAATTCGAGGTTACCGAAGCAAGATTTGACATCACAATACACGGCATTTTTTCGAAGAAAGAAAGAAACCGTCGATTGCACAACTGAAGCGAAGATAGCCGGAGGATATAACTCGAATGCAAATGAACACAGACAAATAGGTGGACTCTGCGGGTGGTCACGAATAGTTTGCTCACACTAGAACACTCACCATTTCTAAACACACAGATGAATATTAAGACAACTTTAGCGGGGATACTATGCGGCTTTTCGATCAATCTTGCGTATGCCGCAGACAAAAAGCCCAACATACTATTATTAGTTGCTGACGATACAGCTTTTGGAGATATTGGAGCTTTTGGTTCAGAGGTTAAGACGCCAAATATGAATAAACTAGCCGATGTAGGCATTCGGTTTACTAACTTCCACGTATCGCCAGTTTGTTCGGTTACTAGGTCGATGCTTCTCACTGGAAATAACAATATCGAAGTGGGTTTAGGTGCATTTGATTATTCGGTCTATCCTGCTACCCGGGGTAAAAAGGGTTATGAAACCTATTTAACGGACAATGCTGTCACTATTTCGGAGCTTCTTAATGATGATGGTTATGAAGTTTACAAATCTGGCAAGTGGCACCTGGGTGGGGAGCAACCTGGCAGCAAAGGGCCATTAGGATGGGGATTCACCAAGGAGTTTGGAATTTACTCCGGTGGATCAAATCACTGGAACAATCTGGCGATGACTCCTGATTTCAAAGATCCCAATGGACTGAATGTGAAACGAGTGGAGCAATGGACACTCAATGGAAAACCATTCGACAGACCTTCAGGTATTTATTCTGGAGAAATTTACACCAACTACATGCTCGAATTCATCAAGGATGGAGCTAAGAAAAATAAACCGTGGTTTGCTTATATGGCATTTACCACAGCTCATTTCCCGATCCAGGCTCCTGAGGACCTGATCATGAAATATTACCCTAAATATTTAGAGCTAGGTTATGCGGGACTGAAAAAAGCGCGCTACGAAAGTCTTAAAAAACATGGCCTGATTTCGCATGAAGCAACGGAAGCTCCGTTTAATAACCTGACAAAAAAATGGAGTAGCCTCTCTGAGGAAAACAAAAAGAAGCAGGCCAAAATCATGGCTACTTATGCGGCCATGATTGAAGATCAGGATAATAGAATCGGTCAAATCATA
>JAADHD010000257.1 GCA_013152075.1 Verrucomicrobiota bacterium
CTGGCTTTAGTGTGGATCGGGTTTTGTGAGTTGCTCGTCTTTCAAAATGAGCAGGTTGAAAACCTGTTACACATTCTTGCAAAGTAACCCGTCCTGTGGCAGGAAAAGAGCATGAAAAAACTCCTTCTATTTTCGTTGATCGTTTTGTCGCTTGGTATTTTGGGCGACGCTAATTTGCAGGCGCAAAAGAAAAAGAAGGGCGGAGGCTCTGCGCCGATCCGGGCTTTGTTGATCACCGGGGGATGTTGTCACGACTACGACATGCAGAAAAACATCTTCATGAAAGGAGTGAGCGAACGGGCCAATGTCACTTGGGACTTGGTATACGAGCAGTTTGAGGGCAGGGAACATCAGATTGGGATCTACAAAAAAAAGGATTGGGCGAAGGGCTATGATGTGATCGTTCATAATGAGTGTTATGGTGGAGTAGCGGATGATGATTTTGTCAACGCGATGGTCAAGGCGCACACGGATCACGGAGTTGGTGTGGTGGTATTGCATTGTTCAATGCACAGTTATCGGGCGGCGAAGACTCAGGAATATCGCAAGTTGATCGGAGTCAGCTCATTTAATCACGGCAAAAAGAGTCCGATCACAGTGACTAAGCTGAACAAGACTCATCCGGTGATTAAGTCTTTGCCTGATGATTGGGTGACTCCGGAGGGGGAGCTTTATAATACGAACTCGAAGGCACACCCTGATGCTAAAATGTGGGAATCGGCGACAGCGCTGGCGGAGGGAAAAATTCCGTCAACGGAAGCTGCCCAGACTTGCATTTGGGTGAACGAATACAAAGGTTGTAAAACGTTTGGGACTACTATTGGTCATCATAACGAGACGATGATGGATCCGGTCTATCTCGATCTGTTGACGCGCGGGCTGCTTTGGACATGCGGGAAACTGCAGGATGACGGCACGCCAGCGAAGGGTTATGGGAAGAAGGGGAAGTGATTCTCGTAGAACCTTCCGCGTGCTGCTTTAGTGGAAAAGAGAGCTGATGAGCATGAATCTTTTTGTAACATGTGGCATCATCGGAGTAGCGTTGGTTTTCCAGAGTTGTGTGATTTCTGGCAACGGAGCAGGGGCGGTTGAATCAAGATACCGACGATTGGCGGATGAATATGATTCCAAAAATCCTGTAAGAGAAGCTGAAAGGGATTTTAAAAAAGGTTCCTACGAAATTTATTCTGCTAAGAGTTTCAGTTTATATTATCCGGGCCTTGATATTGAGGTGGGTGAGGCGGTCGCGAAAAAACATGGTGTAAAACACATCAGTGGAACCTCTGATGAGATTGAAAGTGATGCGCACCGTGAATTCAACTTAGCGGCGTTCCATTTCGCAATGCAATACAATCAGAGGAAAATGCAACTCCTGAGAGATTCTGGAAAATTGAGGGGAGAGTGAGAGGAGCTAACAGGCGCAAAGCGCCGACCCTATGGTAGCCTGCGGGCATCGGCCCAGGATAATGGGAACAAAATTATCAAGCCCCAAAGGGAGCGGCGCTAATCCTAACCATTTAGTTCCGCCCATTCAGGGCTAATTGTAGTGTGCTAACCAGACCCAGGGCGATGCCCTGGGCTGTCATAGGGCTACCCTGTTGGGGTGAAGAAAGTAGCTTTATGTCAGAGACTTACAATAATTTACCGCAACATGATCAGGCTAACAGCCCTTTGTTTATAAGCTCCTTGTGGACTCAAGATCCAACTTCAAACCCATTTCCTTTTTTATATTATCCGCGTGCATCCGCGAAATCCGCGGTAAAAAAACGCAGCCAAATGGAGGTTAGGAAAAAATGGCACTGTCGCTTAATGTAGTGACATTTGGGCTAAGCCATGATCCCGCGAATTACTTTTCCTTCGACTCCTGTCAATCGACGATCGAGACCGTTGTTGTAGAAACTGAGTTTTTCATGATCGAATCCCAATAGGTGCAGGACGGTGGCGTAGAAGTCCCAGACGGTGGTGGGTTTGTCTTCGGCGCGGCGTCCAAATTCGTCGGTGGCGCCGTAACTGACTCCACCTTTGATTCCGCCCCCCATCATCCAGCAGGTGAAGCCGTCAGGATTGTGGTCACGTCCGGAAGTCCCGGCCTGATGCGTGGGCATACGGCCAAATTCCGTGGTCCAGAGGATGAGCGTGTCCTCAAGCATGCCGCGCTGTTTTAGATCAGTGAGCAAGGCAGCCGTTGGTTGGTCGAGCACCGGGCAATGGCGTTCGTAGTCAGATTTTAGCGTTTTGTGGGCATCCCAGTTGAGCAGGCCATCTACGCCGGAGGCCCGGGATGAGCAGTAGAGATTCACGTAGCGGACACCTCGCTCGAGGAAGCGCCTGGCGAGTACACAGTTTTTCGCGTAGGCGGCTTTCAACTTGTTAGGGTCTTCGGTTCCGTAAAGTTTGTGGATGGATTTAGGTTCTGATTTTAAATCCGAAACTTCCGGCGCCGATAACTGCATACGTGCTGCGAGATCGTAAGCGCCCATGCGGGCTTTCAGATTGGAGTCACCGGGATTGCGTTCAATGTGGTCTTTGTTCAGCAGTCGCAGGAAGTCGCGGGAGGCCGATTCTTGTTTCGGACTGATGCCTGCAGGCAGGGATAGATTTCTGATAGGTTGCTGGGCGTTCATCACGATGGCTTGGTGCTCGGCGGGTAAAAATCCGCTGCTCCAGTTTGCTTTTCCATTGGGCGGTTCGCCGCGGATATCGGGAATGGAAATATAGGTGGGCAGGTTTTGATTGGCGCTGCCGAGCGCATAGCTGAGCCAGGAGCCAGCACTCGGAAAACCTTCGGTGGGTTGTCCGGTATTCATGAAAACACAACCGGGGCCGTGGGTATTCGTCTCGGAATGCATGGAGTGGATGAAAGCGATATCATCCACATGCTGACCGAGGTGGGGAAGTAGAGATGTGATCGCTTTGCCGGATTGGCCGTTTTTCTGGAATGGCCAGGGGGATTTCATCAGATTACCGTTTTTGCCCTGGAAGGAGACGAGGTTTTCTTCGCCGGGCAACGGTTTGCCATGCCATTTATCGAGCGAGGGTTTGTGCTCCCACAAATCCATGTGAGAAGCTGCGCCGGGACAGAAGATCTGTAGTACGCGTTTTGCTTTTGGCGTGTGGTGGCAAGCGCCGCGACCGGGCGACCACTGGGCGACCGTCGATGACGAATTTGCGGAGAGTTCACTTTGCAGTAAATCGGAAAGAGCGATGCCCATGAGGCCGGTCTGGATGTTT
>JAADHD010000084.1 GCA_013152075.1 Verrucomicrobiota bacterium
TACGCAACAATGGCGGCGGCCACTTGAACCACTCTTTTTTCTGGACCATTATGGGACCCAACGCAGGAGGCGCGCCTGCGGGTGATCTCGCTGCCGCGATCGACAGTGCCTTTGGCAGTTTTGACAGTCTCAAAGAGCAATTCGCCACCGCCGGCATGACCCGTTTCGGTTCCGGCTGGGCATGGCTCAGTGTTAAAGATGGAGCCCTCGTCGTTTCATCCACTGCAAACCAGGACAACCCGCTGATGGATGGCTCCGGCACACCGATCCTCGGAGTCGATGTCTGGGAACACGCTTATTACCTGAACTACCAGAACCGCCGCCCAGATTACCTCGGTGCTATCTGGGATGTGATAAACTGGGATGCCGTTGCCGAGCGTTTTGCCGCAGCAAGTGCTTGATCCCTGAAAAATTAAGCTGAACATAAGGCGCGTTCCGCACCAGCGGATCGCGCCTTTTTTATTCAATTTTTCATTCCTAATTCTTAATTCTTAATTCCCACACCCATGCCACTCATCAACGATCACTACCTGAAACTCAAAGCTGGCTATCTATTTCCCGAAATTGGTCGCCGTGTCACCGCTTTCAATGAAGCCAATCCCGAAGCTGCCAAAAATTTGATTCGTTGTGGCATCGGCGACGTAACGGAGCCCCTTCCCGAAGCCTGCCGCGACGCCATGCATGCGGCCATTGACGATCTGGGTACTCGTAAAGATTTTCACGGTTACGGTCCGGAACAGGGCTACGCATTTTTGCGGGAAGCCATCGCTGACAATCAATTTCAGGACATCGACATCAGTGCCGATGAAATTTTTATTTCCGATGGGGCCAAATGTGATACCGGCAACATTCTTGACATCTTCGGAACGGGAAACCGTATTGTCATCACGGATCCAGTTTATCCGGTTTACGTCGATACCAATGTCATGGCAGGCAACACTGGGGATTCTGATGAAGCTGGCAATTACGCTGGCCTTCTTTATCTACCCTGTACCGCGGACAACAATTTTATCCCCGCTATTCCAAAAGACGAAAAAGTTGATCTGATCTATCTTTGTTACCCGAACAATCCTACCGGCACTACAATCAGCCGAGAACAACTCGCCGCCTGGGTTGCTTTTGCAAAGAAAAACGACGCCATCATTCTCTACGACGCGGCCTACGAAGCCTTCATCCGCGAAGACGACGTTCCCCATTCAATTTTTGAAATCGACGGCGCCCGTGACTGCGCCATTGAATTCCGTTCCTTTTCAAAAAATGCTGGTTTTACCGGGGTACGCTGTGCCTACACCATCATCCCCAAAAGCCTGACCGGAAAAACAGCCGACGGCGAACGCCAAGCGATTCACCCTTTGTGGTCGAGGCGCCAAAGCACCAAATTTAATGGTGCCAGCTACCCGATTCAACGTGGTGCCGAAGCGGTGTTTAGTGACGCTGGAAAAAAGCAGATCCAAAGTCTAGTCGACCACTACATGAGCAATGCCGACCTCATCCGCGACACCTGCATTAAAGCCGGACTCACCGTTTATGGGGGAATCAACTCGCCCTACGTGTGGGTTGCCTGCCCGGATGGCGTAGACTCCTGGGGCATGTTCGATCTAATGCTCGAAAAGCTCAATGTTGTCGTGACGCCAGGCTCAGGCTTTGGCGCCGCCGGCGAAGGTTACTTCCGTATTTCTGCTTTCAACACCAAGAAAAACGTTGAAGAAGTTTGCCGCCGAATCAGCGAGCAATTAAGCCAATAGCGTCATTGCGTATGTTGCGGAACGGACCGCTGTCCGCTTCAATAACAGCATATATGAAGTCCACAAACATCGCATTTCACAGCATACTGATTCTTTCGGTAGCCCTATGCTTTTTTTCTGCTCCACCCGCGGCAACCGCTCAGGGAAAACCCAACATCATCTTCATTCTCGCCGATGATCTCGGCTATGGAGATCTTGGTTGTTATGGGCAAAAACATATCAAAACTCCGAATCTGGATCGCATGGCGACGGAGGGAATTAAGTTCACCAACTTCTACGCCGGATCGACGGTCTGCGCCCCTTCCCGCTCAGTTTTGATGACCGGCCAGCACACCGGGCAAACTTGGGTGCGGGGAAACGCGGGTCGCAGCAACAAAGGTGCTCAAACTCTACGTGACAAAGATGTGACCGTTGCAGAAGTCCTGAAAGATAGCGGATATAAAACCGCACTGATCGGCAAATGGGGGCTCGGCGAGTTAAACAGCTCCGGGCACCCCAACAAACAGGGGTTTGATTATTTCTTTGGTTATCTAAACCAAAGACACGCCCACAACCACTACCCCGAGTTTTTATTCCGTAATTCGAACGTGGTGAAACTGAGAAATATCACCGATCCTAAATGGACGGCACTAAGAAAAGAAAAAGGCCTGCCCGATGACGGGGCCGGATGGGCTACCCCTGAGGGACGTATCGATTATGCCCACAGTCTTTTTGCCCAGGAGGCATTGGACTACATCGGTAAATCAAGAGCCGATAAACCCTTCTTTTTGTTCCTGGCCTTCAACGTTCCTCACGCCAATAATGAAGGAACCCGTGGCACTGGAAACGGACAGGACGTACCCGATCACGGCATCTATTCTGACAAAGACTGGCCCGAGCCCGACAAGGGACAAGCCGCGATGATTACGCTTATGGATCGTGATATTGGTCGTATCATGACCCTGCTGAAGCAAAAGAAAATCGCTAAAAACACCCTGGTCATGTTCACCTCTGACAATGGCCCGCATAAAGAAGGCGGCAATAATCCTGAATTCTTTCAAGCCAGCGGCCCGCTTAGAGGCATCAAGCGTGCACTCTACGAAGGCGGCACCCGTGTTCCCGGCATCGCGTGGTGGCCGGGCAAGATCGCTCCCGGTAGCATTTCACAACACCCTGCCTATTTCGGCGATTTTATGGCAACCGCCGCGGATATTTCCGGCGGAACAGCCCCGAAAAACATCCAATCCATCAGTTTTCTCCCCACCCTGTTGGGGAAAAACAAACAACAGAAAAAACACGACTACCTTTACTGGGAATTTTATGAACAAGGCAGCAAGCAGGCCGTGCAATTTGGCAAATGGAAAGCCATCCGCAAACCAATGTTGACTGGCCCGGTAGAACTCTACAATTTATCCAGCGACCTCGGTGAAGACCAAAATGTCGCCGGGCAGCATCCGAATATCGTAGCCCGGGCAATCAAATACATGGAGAAGGGGCATCAGCC
>JAADHD010000366.1 GCA_013152075.1 Verrucomicrobiota bacterium
AGGATAATATTTCCCCTGAAATCGTCGAGGGTATCGCCGAGCAAATCAAAGCGGCGCAACAGAGCGGACTGGAAATCGCCCTGGTAGTAGGTGGCGGAAATTTTTGGCGCGGCATCAGCGCCAGCAATCGCGGTATGGAACGAGCAACGGCAGACTACATGGGCATGCTGGCCACGGTGATGAATGCGCTCGCCCTGCAAAGCATGCTTGAAGCTTTGGGTGTGCCCACCCGGGTGCAATCAGCGATCGAGATGAAAAACGTGGCTGAGACTTTTATCCGCCGCGAAGCGATTCGCCATCTGGAACTCGGGCGGATCGTTATATTTGCCGCCGGCACTGGCAATCCCTTTTTCTCCACCGATACGACCGCCGCACTGCGGGCGAACGAAATCGGAGCCGACGCCATTCTCAAAGCCACCAAGGTGGACGGAATTTATGACAAGGATCCGAACAAATACCCGGACGCTGTGCGCTACGACAAAATCACTTTTACCGAAGCTTTGACTCAAGGACTTCAAGTGATGGATTCCACCGCTTTCAGTTTATGTCGAGACAATAACAAACCGGTGATTATTTTTGACATGACCAAAGAGGGAAATATTCGCCTGGCATTGACCGGTGAACCCTTGGGCTCCTTAGTCTATTCGGCTGAGAACAGTGATCCGACTGATTAACCTTTAATTTTTTAACCTGATCCCTATTAAATAATGGAAGCTGACGAAATTCTACTCGAAACCGAAGATGCCATGCAAAAAGGCGTGGATTATGTATTACATGAAATGTCCACCGTGAGGACCGGCAAAGCGAATCCTAGTCTGGTCGAAGGCATCGACGTTCATGTAGCAAGCTATGGTTCATCAATGAAACTCAAGCAACTCGCAGTGATTTCAACTCCGGATCCCCGAATGATCACAGTCAGCCCCTTTGATCCGAGCACCATGGCGGAAATCGAAAAGGCTTTATCCGAATCAAAACTCGGCATCAATCCTTCAGTCGACGGCAAATTGATTCGCCTGCCGATTCCTGAGCTCTCTCAGGAACGACGACAGGATCTGGCAAAAGTGGTAAAAGACATGGCCGAGCAGGGACGTGTCCGGGTTCGCGCCTCTCGGCACGATGGCATGGACAAGCTGAAAGCTGGTCAAAAGGCGAGTGAGATCACCGAAGACAATTTTCACGATCTGGAAAAACAAGTCCAGAACCTGACCGACAAATACGTGAAATCAATCAACGACCATCTTGAGCACAAGGAAAAGGAAATCCTGACCGTGTAGAAAACTGAAGATGTCCACTGCTCCTCTTCTCAATGAGCTATAATTTCACAGCCGGCCAATTTCTCGACTTGGAACACACTGAGCACGGCAGTTTGTTTCCGGATGATCAACCTGCTTGGTCAGCGATTGCCAAAATCAAAGATTACCTGCAAACAGCTCTCGCTGCCGTAGAGGGCGAACGCTTAAACGGCGAAATTCACGGACGCGCGATCATCGGGCCAGAAGTTTATATCGGGGCCGGCACGGTCGTCGAAGCCAATGCCGTCATCAAAGGCCCCGCCTGGATCGGTAGCAACTGCACCGTCCGCAGTGGTGCCTATGTGCGCGAACATGTCATCACCGGCGACGGGGTGATGATGGGGAATTCATCTGAGTTTAAAAATTGCCTACTCTTCGATGAATGCGAAGTGCCACACTTTAATTATGTCGGTGATTCCATTCTCGGATACAAAGCCCATCTCGGCGCCGGCGTGGTATTATCCAATGTCCGCCTGGACCGTGGTGAAGTAAGAGTGCGGCCGCCTGAAGGCAGACCGCAAACCACCGGGCTGAAAAAATTTGGCGCCATTGTCGGCGACCGAACAGAGATAGGTTGCAATTCCGTATTGAGCCCGGGGACAATTTTAGGACGTGACTGCGTGATCTATCCCTGCTCCCATTGGATGGGTGTATTAGCCGATGGTCAAACAGTGAAAAAATCGACTACTTTCTGATCCGTGACAAAGTCGCTCACGTGCTTCCTCACAAAATTGTTCAGTGAACAGGATGGATTAATTTCATTCGAACGCTTCATGCAGGAAGCGCTTTATCATCCTGACTTCGGTTATTACAGCACCAACATTCAGGGCATCGGTGGCCACAGGGGAGATTTCACCACCACTCCCGAGCTATCTCGATTGCCAGCCCAGGCGATCGCCGCCTGGATAATTGAAGAAGCCTCGTGCACTCCCGCACTAAAAAATAATAAGCCTCTACACATCATCGAGATCGGTTGTGGAGACGGTTCACTGGCCGATGAAATTTTTAGATCCTGGACCTGGCTACAACGCAAGCGCATCCGCTATCACCTGATCGAAATCTCCCCGGTGCTACGCGAACGCCAACAGAAAAAATTGCATCGCTGGCGCAAGCACTGTGGCTGGCACAATCACATCACCGACGCTCTGAAAGAAGCTCAGGGCTGTGCCTTGATATTTTCCAACGAATTGATCGATGCCTTTCCAACAGTTGCCATTCGCTGGAACGCGAAAGACGAACAATGGGAGGAAATCCACTTGAAGTTTGATCCGAACTCCGGACTGGAGGAAGTTTTCATACCTCTCGCGCAAAGTCGGCCCGGTGATTTGGCGAAATACTATTCTGTGTTACAAGCACCAGCAAACGACCCTAGAAATGGAACACGCCGGGAATTTCATGCCAGTGCCCGCAACTGGTTAAACTCATGGGTCGATCAACTGCATCACGGTTCCATGCTGACCATCGATTACGGTAACACCGTGGACTCACTCTATCACCGCCGTCCCGAAGGAAGTCTGCGAGCCTATTTCCAACATCAGCGCATGACGGGGGCCGCGCTTTACCAGCGCTTCGGTCGGCAGGATTTGACCGCTGACGTTAATTTCACCGACCTGGAAAACTGGGGCACAGCCTCCGGTCTGGAAACCGTTCGACTTGAATCATTCAAGGAATTCATTCAAGGTCACTGCTCTCTAAAAATCGACAGCAACAAAACCAGCCTTGCAGACAGTTCCGCTTTTGTAACGGATAGCACCGGCAGCGGCGAAGCCTTTCAAGCACTTCTTCAACGCAGACCTTAATTTGACTTGCCTCTGATGGCCTGCATGACCGAGTATAGCGGCCCTGCCTCAAACCTTTGTGACAAACACCTACTACCATAACAAACCGCTACCTCCCGTGCCTGGCACGAGACCGGCTCATCAAGCCCTTCCGCCG
>JAADHD010000377.1 GCA_013152075.1 Verrucomicrobiota bacterium
CGTCAGATAAAAAATGGGAACGCCCATAACCTTCCCGAAGCGTTTCAATTAATGCTGGTACGGGCAAGATCTTTTTGCAGGTATGGAGGAGAGAGGACTCCTTGCTTTCAATATGCAATTACAGACCATACCTCACTACAATACCTGGACAGACGGAACACTTCCCCTCTCTTTCTATTCACTACAAACGCACACCGGAGGCATTATATCACAGCGTTAATTTCATGGGTTGCGAGCAATTTTAAACAGGTTTTTGCTGGCTATCGGCGCGATATCCCCAACTAGGCCTTATAGCTTGGTAGTGGTGTGGCAAGGGGTATTATTATCCTGCCTCTGGCTATCGGCGCGATAGCGCCAACTGGCCCTACGCCTAGTAGTAGTGGTGCACCCAACTGGATAGTTTTAGAACTTTTGCGGGCGAATGGTTTGCATCGTGTAGTGTGCATATTGGCGTACTTGGCTCGATAATTCTACGATTTTAATTGATATTACAGGAGTTGTAACAATCAACACTCAATTTTGTTTCACGACAACGGCGCCGGAGCATTATGCTAACAGGCGCATGACTCAAGAAATATTTAGCTGAAAATGAAGTAACCATGCTATCCTGCTAGATTGGGTGGGCAGTGGTGAATTTCTAACGTTCTTCTTCAGCAACACGAGAGCTTCTTCTTCCTCCACTGATATTGGTTAATCCTTGTCATAAAGGCTCTCAATGACTATTTCCAGCTATCGCTCTAATACAACACGGGTTACGACTGCGTTATTGCTCGCGGCGGGAACAGGAACACGCCTGCATCCATTAACGCAGGATGCTCCTAAGTGCCTTACAGAGGTCTACGGTGTCCCTATTCTCAAACGACTGGTCGATAATTTATCTGCACAGGGCTTTACACGGCTGGTCGTGGTGATCGGCTACATGGGGGACCGCATCCAACATTTTCTGCAACACAATGCAGGTAGTATGCAGATCGAGTACGTCCTTAACCCGGATTATCGAACCACCAACAACCTCTACTCGTTGTGGCTGGCCAGAAATCAGATCAGAGAATCTTTTTTGCTTGCAGAGAGCGATCTTATTTTTGAAACCTGGATGCTGGACAAGATGCTCCAGCCTGACAGGATGGCCATTTCCAAGATGCTCCCCTGGATGAACGGCACCAGAGTGGAGCTTGGCGCTGGGCGGCAGATTGCCGCATTCAGGATGGGAGATGAAATTGTTGGTGACGCACACCAATACAAAACGGTCAATCTCTATAGCATTTCCCTGCCGTCATGGGGCAAGATTGAAGAAAGGTTGAGCCGTTATGTTTCCGAAGGCAAGCTCAATGACTATTACGAGGTTGCTTTTGCCGAGATGGTCGCTGACGGTACCCTTTCTTTTGATGCGGTCTTCTTCGATGCCAATCGATGGTATGAGATCGACACCATAGCGGATTTACGTGCGGCGGAAAAACTCTTTGTCCAGCCTCGTCGCCACGCTACCCCCATTCTGATGCTCCCCGAACTAGGCACCGCCTTTGCCTGAAATCGATCACGGATCAGTCAACCGATATTGGGAGAGCGTAAAGCCCACGATCCTCGGACCATACATGATGGATGACTTCGGTTTTCCGAAAAGCGCAGGGACTTTTCGGTTTCGGGCGGAAACCCGGATAGTTCGGCGCTTGCTTGGTGGAATGGAGCGGAGTGGCACGGTTCTCGACCTCGGCAGTGGTGTCGGGTTTTGGGCCGAGGAGTTCGCTCGCAGCTTCTCGCTCGTGGTTGCGGTCGAAGGAAGTAGCGCACTTTACCAGACGCTGGAGGAACGATGCGCCCCATACTCCAACGTAACCACATTGCAGGGTGACGTTCTTTCGTTCGAGCCAACTGGCGTCTATGATCTGGTTTTTCTCGGTGGACTACTCATGTATCTCGACGAAAATGCCGTGATCGACCTGTTACAAAAACTAATCCCGCATCTTGGATCAAATGGGATTATCCTTTGCCGCGAGTCAACGGTTCAGGGGAAAACGGTGACACGAAGTGGCGACTATCCGGTTGTTTATCGTACGGTAGATGACTACAAGCGCATCTTCAAACAATGCGGATTGTTACTCAATCATGTTGAACGAAATAAACCGTATGTCGTAATGCAGATGGGGTGTGAGCTGATAAAAATATGGAAGCGGGTCATCCCTGAGCCGTTTTGGGCTCTTCAAATAATTGGTCGCCTGATGTATGGTGCCATACGGGTGGCTGCGCCTTTGATTCAAAGCATCGTCAGGGTTTTTGGATTTCTTTTCCCAAACTTGGAAAATCACTTCTTTGTGCTGGGTATTGAAAAGGGCGCCTGAGTAAAGAAGCCTAATTAAAGGATGGAACCATTGCAAAAAAACTTTATCTATCGGAATCTGGCCAACATAACTTCGATTCTCGGCGTTCTGCCCCTCGTGCTGCTTTTCCTTGATGATGGTTATCGTTATCTTATACCGCTAATTATTTTCAACAACGTGATGGACGACCTTGACGGCATACTGGCAGCTAAACTGAATATCCGTAGTCGATTCGGTGCCGACCTCGATAATGTGTGTGATGCCGTTGCTCATGTGGCATTGGCCTTGGCAGTGGGCGCACACTTTGGCGGAATGGTCTTGATGGTGAGCCTGATAGCCGCTGGATCAGTCATTCTCCGTGCAACCTCCCGGCTCAACCCCGCTGAGGCATCGGGGGGCGGAACACCTACCAATGAACTCATGCGTCACATGCTGTTTGTTCTTTTGTTGGCGCATATATTCAACGTCAACCCTGAGCTTTATCTGGTTCTGATCTTTTTGTTAAATGCGATAACGATGGGTGTTCCGTTCAAGTTGCCCCACCTTATTCGAGGGCTGGCAAAGACCGCCACCGCAGTCATATTGGTGAACGTGGCACTGGTGGTGGCATGGCTTGTGCCGACAGTTACGCCACTCATCGCAACCGCTTTCTTTACCACTTACCTCTATTCATTTGTCGTTGGAGGGGGACGATGGTTCCGAAAACGAGGCGCGGAAGTAGAGTAAGCGAGATGGGACGACCGTAGCATCACTCAGATTGTTTGCATCGCACATTGTAAATAGGTAGTGGTGCGGCAGGCGGGGGTATTTTAGCTGGTTTCATTGGCTATCGGCGTGATATTGCCAACTGGCCCTACGCCTGGTAGTGGTGTGGCAAAGGGTATCGTGAATTATTCTGCCTCTG
>JAADHD010000306.1 GCA_013152075.1 Verrucomicrobiota bacterium
TACTGTCAATCCTGTGGGTGAGCCTTTCGCCAGCGAATATCGTTGCTAGTGAATTCCATGTGACGGTTGATTTTAATGATGATTTTCGCAAGGCAGGAGGATCGGTCAAACCCGAGAACATTGACCAGTTGATGGACCGGTTCGCGGAGTTGGGGATAACGAGAGTTTATTGGATTCATAACGCCGAGGATTTTTTCCTGCCAAACCCCCTGACCGATGCCAAGGTTGATTTGCTCGCCCGTGCGGTTGAGGCGGCTCATCGCAACGGGATGGAATTGTACGCATCCTATAAAGTGTTTGAGACAGGGCGATCAGGCGTTGCTTTGCCTCAGAATATTTCCCTGCCTTCGACAAAGCGTTATATCGATGGTGTCAGTGGCCATTACCCCATCATTGCTCCATTTGTGCTGGAACATCCTCAATATCGGCTGAAGCGAAAACCGGACTCAAAACAGGTGGCGGGAAATGTCACCATGATCAAATTGATCAAATCCGGCAGTAAGGAAACGCGGATTCAAAAGGGGGATCTGCGTGTTCTGTCCAGTTCTGTCAACGGTGATTTCAAACCGGTCGAAGGCGAATTTACATTTCTAAGCAAGGTCGAAAAGCGCAAAGGGCGCGAGGTGCGGGTTTTGGAATTGTCGGGTTTTAACATTTCTGAAAAACAGCGTTATGTTATGGTTGAGTGCCTGTTGGAAAATGGGATTGGCGATTTTATTGGGCCGGACGATTCCATGATGGAGTTGTATGGTGAAGGGGGTAAGCAGCTCGCTTCGACGCCGGACGAGGGGAAGTTTAAACGAGAGAAATTGGAGGGATTGCTGGAGACGTTCTATTTGCTTCAATATAATAAACGGCCTCCATCAGGAGCGATCGGGTCTAATTATGGTCAGTCTTCCCAGCACTTGGCTTATTATTTTGACGCAGGAAACTCTCTGGGGCGACGCACGCTGGACGGCCAAGAAGGTTCCCGTGATGGAGTGCTGGTTGCGGCTCGTGGATACAACTCCCACACGATTGGCACAATGCACCCTGTGTATCCAGAGGTTCGTAAATACTGGATCGATGAAATCCGGCGACGATGCCTTGATGTCGGTGTGGATGGAGTTTCGATTCGTTTTACCAATCATAGCGGTTGGACGTCACGGGGGGCGATGTATGGATTTAATCAACCCGTGGTGGATGAATATCAGCGGCGTTACGGTGTCAATGCACTTACGGAGGAGATTGATGAAAAAAAATGGAGAGATCTTCAGGGGGAATATCTGACTTTGTTTTTGACCGAGTTGAAACAGGAAATCTCCCAACGAGGCAAGGGGCTGCAAGTCAGCATAAATTATTTGATGCGCGATACTCCGCCCGGTTGGAGGAAGAACAATGTGCCGGTAAACTTTTCCTATGATTGGGAGAAGTGGATCTCTGAAGACATTGCTGACAGTGTCGAGTTGAAATACTTCCCCTTTCCATTTTCGAGAAAAAAAGATCTCGGTTTAGAGCACATTGATCGCATCGCTACGTTGGCGCATAAACATGGAAAGCCGATTTACAGCAATGTGCGATTCGAATCTCGTATTCCCTGGTGGGAGGTTCAGGCGGATGCTGCAGCGCCTATTTCCGCGGATGATCCAAGGTTGAATAGTTTGTGGGAGGACATGCGAAGAGTTTGTGTCGATTCGAAATTTGATGGGGTGATTTTATACGAAGGGGCTGGATTTACAAAAATGGATGCGGCGACAGGTCGAACCACTTCTGCTCCGTTTGTGAAGACAATGCTTGAGCAATTGCGCTCGGAAAACCAAGAGAGTGGTAATAAATAATCTGCAAAAAACGAGTGAAGATTGTTTGTTGGAGTAATATGCAAGTGTAGGGGGCTCTGTTTCAGGCAGAAAAACAGAGTTGCAAACTCGTTGTAAGCTAGACATGAAAAGTATGTTTAGGTATGGGTTAAGTGATGAAGTGTATGAGTCTCCGGATTACGGTTGTTTTTATGGCGCTTTTTATGGCGCATCCGGTGTTAGCGGAGCAAGAGATCACGTTCACCGAACACATTGCTCCGATCGTGTATTCACGTTGTGTGAGTTGTCACAGAGAAGGTGAATCGGCCCCATTCCAGCTTATAGAATACGCTGATGCAAAAAGACGTGCGAGAACGATTGTTAAAGTGGTCAACAAGCGATACATGCCACCGTGGCATGCAGTTGATGGTGATGTAAAATTCCATGGCGACCGGCGTTTATCGGAAAGTCAGATTGAATTGATTAATCGCTGGGTCAAGCAGGGGATGCCGGAAGGAGATAAGAAATTGTTACCCCAGCGGCCAAGTTTTCCGAGTGCCTGGCCTTTGGGCGAGCCGGATTTAATTTTAGAAATGGACGAGGCTTACGAGGTGAAGGCAGAGGGGCCTGACATCTACCGGAATTTTGTCATCAGTACAGGGCTGACAAAGGGCCGTTGGTTAAAGGCGATTGCTTTCAAAGCGGGCAGTCCTTCAGTTGTGCATCACAGTTTGTTTTCCCTCGATACCACCGGTGCCGCCCGTAAGGCGAACGAGCGAGAAGACGAGACCGGTTTTTCTGAAATGCCACTTGGTTCCAGAACTGGCAAATCTCTGGGGGGGTGGGTGCCGGGCGCGGAGACGCTGCCTTTACCCAATGGACTCGCGCATCGTATTCCCGCCGGTTCGGACATCGTTTTGTCCATTCATTTCCATCTTTCGGGCAAGCCGGAGCGGGAGCGTTCCCGGATTGGCCTTTATTTTGGAGACAAGGCGCCGACAAAAAAATTTACCGGTATTCAGTTGCCTCCGGTTTTCGGAGCTTTCGTAGGAATTGATCTTCCGCCCGGTGATAAAAAAATCAAGATCGTCGATTCCATCGAATTGCCTGTAAGGGTGGAAGCCTTTGGAGTGATGGCGCACGCACATTATCTAGGGAAGTCAGTCAAGTTGACTGCAGTGATGCCGAATGGCAGCAGAAAAATTCTACTGAACGTGCCGCGATGGGATTTTAACTGGCAGCAGGAGTATCGTTTTGCTGAAGCGGTTTCTTTGCCTGTAGGCACGCGTTTGGTGACGGAGATTGTTTGGGATAATTCCGATGACAATCCTGATAATCCTTCCATACCGCCCAAGCGGGTGAGATGGGGGCTCGAGTCATTTAATGAAATGGGCAGCATCATCCTGTATGTGGCGGTAGAGAACGATCAACAACTACGCAGT
>JAADHD010000145.1 GCA_013152075.1 Verrucomicrobiota bacterium
CCTGAGAAAATTCCGTTGTATCCATGACCGCCGCCGCTATACCCGTGACTGCGTGAGAAAATTCCATGACCGCCGTCACCATACCCGTGACTGCGTGAGAAAATTCCATGACCGCCGCCGCTATACCCGTGGCCGCCACTACGACTTGAGGAGTGCCCTCTACTGGTGGAATGGCTTCGGCTTGAGGAGTGTCCTCTACTCGATGAATGCCCTCCACCACTGCTGTGACCGCCGCCACCGCCATGTCCGCCGCCACCGTGTTGGCTGTAGAGAGGCCCCGTTGGCATGGAAGCGATAACCAGTAGGGAAAGCCAGCGCAGAAATCTGGATCTTGCAGACAATCCTCTCTGCCCGTTGAGGTGTGAGGAAATTTTGTTAAAACCCCTTTGATGAGGGCTTTCCGGCAGTTTCTTAGCCGGTAGCGTGGGTTTGAGGTTTTTTGCGAACATTACCTATTTTTCTTCCCACTACAATGTCGTGGTAAGCAGACGATCTGTCAAATTTCAGGAGCTGATTTTTCATCACTGTAAGAACCTTTCCCGATGAAAGCCGTGTCACCGGCAATCAGGGTGTCGGCAGCTTTCTGAATGGACTTCCATGGTTTTGCTTCAGTCCCGGGGTTGTTGTCATTTCCTTGCCTGGCGACATAATAATCACCAGCGTTCACATATGCGGTGCATGTGATGAGCAATAGAAGGATGAATAGAAGCAGGCGGTTCGCATGCCCTACAATTCCAGCGAATAGACCATGGCCTTTTGTGGGGCAAACGCTCTGTTTGCCGTAGAGAGAGGGTTCCATTACTTGACGGATTTTTTCTTTTTCTTCTTTTTGGCGGGCGTCTTGATCACCGGTGGAATCAATCCGTCATCGGGTTGATTCCACAAACGGTAGGGATCATTTAGCCGACGTTGCTCACTTAGTAACAAGGCTTCCATTTCAGCGAGCTTGTCAGCGTAAGCTGGATCTTCCGCGAGGTCGCGTTGGTTTTTTGCGGGAGTGTTGCCGTTGAGTTTAATAGTCGCGGGATCGTGATGTTCGGCGAGTAGTTCATTTGGATTTTCGGCGAGATTAAAGAGTTGGGTTTCGCGAACGGCGCCATCCATGACGTCGTACTTGATGAGTTTCCAATCACCTTTTTTGACGCTGCGCATTCCCGGTTTGGTGCCGCCGCAGTAAACGCCGTAAAGTACGTCGCGAACGATGTCTTTTTTTCCTTCAAGCACTGGTTTGAAACTGAGACCTTCATTACTATCAGGTTTGGGCACTCCGGTGAGGTCGCAAATTGTGCTGAGCACATCAAGCAGATAGATGTTGCCTTTAGCGCGCGACCCCGGTTTGATGCCGGGGCCTTTGACGATGAAAGGCACGCGCCAGGTGTGTTCGTAGAGGTTTTGTTTTCCCTGCAGTCCGTGACGGCCGATGGCCATGCCGTGATCGGCAGTGTAGAAGATGTATGTGTTGTCGAGTTCGCCCATCTTTTTGAGCTTGGCGAGAACACGTCCGATCTGGATGTCGATGTTTTCACTGCAGGCGTACTCACGGCCGAGTTCATTGCGGATGGTGCGTTCGTCGCGTTTTTCCCATACTCCCCTCACCGCGACTTCATCACGCAGTCTGGGGTGTCCGTGATGGAAAGGGTGTCCAGGAAGGTAGTTGACCTGCAGGGCGGGTTGCTTGGGATTGGCGGGAGGCAAAACATCTTTGTCGGTGTGATTGGTGGCACCGTACTTGGCCAGTAGTTCGGGAGTGCCGTCACGGGTATCATGGGGATGGGAGAAGCCGTAGTAAATCAGGAAAGGTTTGTTGTCTTTTTTCCCTGCGCGTTCTCCAAGGTAATCAAGAATCTGTTCACCGTGCCAGGCGCTGCCGCTTTCCGTAGTGCCACCGCGTTTGGTGGCGTCGTTACGGATAGTAAATTGTTTGTTGGCGTCCTCGTAAGAGTTGCCGTTTTTGCATGTGCGCACAGTGTCGTAACCAGCGTGGTTGAAGACCGCTGCCATGGTGTTGCTGGCGAGGTCGGTGGGAACCAGTTTAAGGTTATCGACATTCGGGTTGTTGGTGCGTCCTCTTTTGTCGGGGATATGCCAGACGCTTCGACCGGACATGATCATGTGGCGTGAAGCGGTGCAGACAGCGCCCACCCAGGATCCCATTTGATGGGCAGCATCGAAGGTCATGCCTTCGGCGGAGAGTTGGTCGAGGTTGGGGGTGTCGAGTGGGGATTTGGGGTCGTAGGCTTTCAGGTCATAGGGGGACTGATCGTCGACAAGGATGAAGAGGATGTTCGGCCGATCCGCGGCTTGCAGGCCGGAGATGGATAGCTGAATTAGAAGCGCGGTGAGGAGGGTGAGGTATTTCATAGGATTGGTTTGGGATGTGGAACAGGTTTGCAACCTGTGTATTGATTCAGGAACAGCTTACAAAGCTGTGTCACACTAACTTAGCGGCTGCGACTCGATTTGATTAGAGTAGCGAGTTGTTTTTTGAGGCGTTCTGCAACATCCGGGTGTTGTTCGATGATATTATTTTTTTCCGCCGGGTCTTTTGATAAGTCATAAAGTTGGAATTTTGGCACCGGGGTGTTTTCGAGTTGCTTGGCCACTTTTAGATTCCGGGTGCGTTTTTTATCGTGACGTTGCAGTTTCCAATCTCCGACAAGGAAGCCGTAGTTGCCGGCATTGCCGTTGTCTTGCTGAATGAGGGATTCGCGTCCTTTGGCCTTTGCGTTGCCGAGCAAAGCGGGCATGACATTCATGCTGTCGAGGCAGGCCTCAGCGGGAAGTTTGGTGTTCGTCAGGGAGGCGAAACTGGCGGCCAGATCGATGGTGCAGACGACTTGGTCTGAAACTCCGGGTTGGATTTTTCCTTTCCAGCGAGTGATGAAAGGGGTGCGAGTGCCGCCTTCGTAAACGCTGTATTTGCCTCCGGAATACGGACCGGATGCGCGGTGATCTCCGAGTTTTTCGAGGGCGCCATCTTTGTAGCCGTCGTCCATTACCGGGCCGTTGTCAGAGCAGAAAACAACGAGCGTATTTTCTGCCAGCTTGAGGCGATCAAGGGTCTTCATCAGTTCGCCGACTCCCCAGTCAAGTTCGACAATAGCATCACCGCGGAAGCCAAGTTGGGTTTTGCCCTGAAAACGCTCATGCGGCATGCGCGGCACGTGCAGGGCATGTGAAGCGAAAAAGAGGAAGAAGGGTTTGTCCTTATTAGCT
>JAADHD010000037.1 GCA_013152075.1 Verrucomicrobiota bacterium
TCCGCGATGCAGAGGCAACAAGGAAGCATGTAAATTGATGCAGGCGATAGACGGTGCATCGATCACCTCCTGCGGCAACAGGCAACCATAAGCCATCACCACGATCAAATCCGGAGCCAAGGTTTGCAAATCACGAAAGGATTCGAGGTTCTTCCTCAACGTTTCCGGCTGAAACACGGGCACCTCAGCCTCTATCGCCAGCGCCTTGATCGCTGTCGCCGTCAGAATTTGTTTTCGTCCGACCGGTCGATCGGGTTGGGTAAATACGCCTACCAGGTCGTGCCCCGATTCCTCAATCAGCCAGCGAAGACTGGGAAGTCCGATCTCACCTGCTCCCATCCACACTATTCGCATTGTTTCGTTGGTCGAAAATTAGTCCAGGTTATGAGCATATTAAAAGTGAGTGATCAGGCAATCACCTTCAAACTTTCCTCCCACTCCGGCAATTTCATAATGTCATTGAGAATACAGGAAAGAACTTTCACCGGAGGCTGGGCTGCATCGATTTCGGTGATGATTCCTTTTGGATAATGCTTCAACAAAGCCTTGGATTCTTCTTCGTAAGTTTTAACCCGTTTGGCAATCACTTCATCACTGGCGTCGTCCAGCCGATTATCCTTCAGGGCTCTTTTCCGCAGTCGCCGGGTCAGCTCATTACGATCCGGCACGGATAAATGGAAAAGCCTGATGACGTTCACGTATTCATCCATGATTTGCGCCTGCTTCAGATTACGCGGGATGCCATCCAACACCAAAAAATCAATATCCGGTTTGAACACATGAGCCTCCACCTGATTGTTAATCTGGGCTTTCCAAAATCTCACGGTGACCTCATCCGGCACCAATTTGCCTTCGCTCGAATATCTCAAAAACTCCTGCCCGATCTCAGTCCGCGTGTCCATGGAGCGAAATGCATCGCCACAGGCAAAATGAAACATCCGGGGAATGCGGCCAAGAATAGCGCCCTGGGTTCCTTTTCCGCTGCCAGGGGCACCGAAAACGATGAAAGTGTTGTATTTATCAGGAATTTTTCTGTTCATAAGTTTTTGAGAGCTAGATCACCATTCAGTATAATTCTAAATTCGGACGCAGTTTCCACTGTTAGAATTATTAATCACAGTTAAAGTGCCGTGCAATCTCAAATCTCATCATTTTCCCTTGATCAAAAAATTCAGTTTATTCCTGGCTCTACGCTATTTGAAGCCAAAAAGGAGCTTTGTCTCGGTAATCACCTTGATTTCAGTGATGGGAGTCGCTCTGGGGGTTACTCTTCTGCTGGTCGTAATTTCAGTTTTCACCGGCTACGGAGAACGTATTAAAGAGACAATTCTCGGCTTCGAGCCCCATATAATCGTCGATTCAGGCCAGATCATGTATGATTCGGATCTGCTTGCTGAAAAAATCCGCAAGCTTCCCAACGTCGTCTCGGTCAGCCCATTCATGCGCGGTCAGGCCGTCCTCGATTACCAAGGACAGCGACTCGCCCCGCTACTACGCGGTATTAATCCATCTCCCGGCCCGGAAACTGACCGTTTGAAAAAAATCATCTCCAAGAAAAAAGGCGGTGATGGTGAATTTGATCTCGACCTCGACACTGTCATCATCGGAGACCAAATGGCGGACGCCCTCGGAGTCCGAATTGGGGACACCATCACCATTTTCTCCCCGAATATCGACGCCATCATGGATGCGGTTGATGTCTTCACCGATTCAGCCAGCGAAGAAGAAAAAAAAGCAGCCTTTGACTCAATCCGCCAATTCAGCTTGCCCAAGGAATTGATCGTCACTGGGATTTTCAACTCCGGACACTACGATTTCGACAGCAACGTGGTATTTGTTCACCTCGAAACCGGACAAGCACTCTATAATCTGCGCGACGGAGTTCACGGGCTGGCCATCCAAACCAGCGACGGCTTTCTGGCCCATCAGGTCCGTGATGCAATCGCCGAGATCACTGGCTACAACTACCGCGTCGCCTCCTGGATGGATATTCACAAATACATTTTTGATGCCGTCGCCACGGAGCGCCAGGCGATGTATTTCCTCTTGTTCATGATTATGATTGTCGCCGCATTCTGCATCATGAACACCATGATCACGGTGGTATATCAGAAGCGTGCCGAGATTGGCGTGCTCAAAGCGATTGGAGCGTCAGAAGGTCAGGTGGCT
Source organism: Verrucomicrobiota bacterium (assembly GCA_013152075.1). Taxonomy (GTDB): domain Bacteria; phylum Verrucomicrobiota; class Verrucomicrobiia; order Verrucomicrobiales; family DEV007; genus JAADHD01. The sequence goes on from JAADHD010000037.1 coordinate 2,170, forward strand.
TCATTATTCCTGATTCAGGGAATGGTGGTCGGCGTGATTGGAGTGATTTCAGGATTGGGGCTCGCAGCTTTGATTATCACTTTCCGCAACGCCATCACTTCAACTATCGGACGCTGGTTTGGCATCGAAATATTTTCTTCACAAGTCTATATGATCGAAGGTGGATTGCCTGCGGTCGTCACTTCTCATGATGTGATCGCCATTTCATTGGGAGCGTTTATTTCCTGTGCACTGGCTTCACTTGCACCCGCTTGGCTTGCCGCCCGGTTGGAACCTGCCAAATCTTTACGCTCGGAATAATATCGATCGTTTCACTGAAAATTTGGATGCAGATTTACATTACCAGTAAGGGGGAAAAACAGGGACCGTTCACCATCTACCGGGTCAAGGAGATGATCGATGCCGACGAGCTGACCCCGGATGATCTCGCCTGGCATGAAGGGCTCGATGGGTGGCGCCCCATCAAAAAAATTCCGGTCATTGCGTCCACTCTTAAATCTCTGGAGAAAAAGCGGCCCCAGTCAGAAGTTCCTCCACCCCTTGACCAAGGTAACGAACGAGACACACGAACTTCGTTGCCATTACCCAGCAGCGTTCCCGGCAACACTCCTCCATCTCTATCACAGGGAACCAGAAACGTGCACCCCTTTCTACGTTTTTGGGCGCGATTTTTCGACTACATGCTGCTGATGATAATGGTGTGGTCGGTTTTCGATTACCCGAAAGTTCCGCCCATCCCTAGCGACATCGACAACGTTCTGGATTTGTTAAAGAGACTCGATGAAATGATCCCGAGAGAAGAGCAAATCCGCGTAGCTATAACCCAGTGCGGAGCTCTGTTTGCCTGGATTTTTATCGAGGCACTGCTGCTCTCTTCATTTGGAACGACTCCCGGGAAATGGCTGTTCAACATCCGAGTCACGCGAAAAAATGGAAGCCTGTTCAGCTATTCGGAGGCTATAGGCAGGTCAACACTAGTTTGGTTTATCGGTGTCGGGCTTGGAATCTCATTGCTACAATTCATGACCATGGCATTTTCACTCTT
>JAADHD010000292.1:0-4038 GCA_013152075.1 Verrucomicrobiota bacterium
CATCCAAAACCGACGCAGCGAAAGCGTCGGCTTCCACGGCATAAAGCGGTCGCGACTCATCCACAGATACAAACTCTTCCTGCCCGTTTTTGATGATCGTGAATCCATCCTCACAAAACCAGAAGGCTTTGATCTTGACCGTTCCCCCAGTGCCTGCAAAAATACTCTGGCAACAGACGGCAGAATCAGTATAGTTACTCCATGCAAGCAACTCTTGAAGAATTAGAGAAGGAAGCGATGCAACTTCCTGAAGACCAGAAAATCAGCTTGGCTCACAAAATTCTTCAAAGCACGGAACCACCCGAAGATCCAGCGGCAAATGCCTTATGGGAAGCCGAGATCATTCGTCGAATCGAAAAGCTCGATAAGGGGAAAACGGAACTTCATGACGCATCGGAAGTATTTGCAGAGCTTGACAAGCAATTACAAAAATGACGGTGAAGTTCACGACCGAAGCTCGTTCGGACATTTTTGATGCCGCCGATTATTATGAGCAGAAAGAAATCGGCTTAGGTCAACGGTTCCGCGATGAAATCGCAGAAATACTAATCACAGTATCCAGTGCACCCTTTCTTTGGCGAGAGCGATCAGGAAAATATCGCCGAGTGAATTGTCCGGTCTTCCCCTATTACATCGCCTATGTGGTGAGGGATGAATCTATAGTAATAGTCGCAATTGCCCACGGCAGTCGCAAACCAGGTTTTTGGCATGACCGCTTAGGATAAATCCCCCTACTCCACCGGCACCCCGGCGCTCGCTCTCAGCTCATCCATCGCACGCATATTCCCCAGCGTATCTTCTTTTGTCATCCACGGCGCTTCCCCATCCAAAACCAAAACCGACGCAGCGAAAGCGTCGGCTTCCACGGCATAAAGCGGTCGCGACTCATCCACAGATACAAACTCTTCCTGCCCGTTTTTAATGATCGTGAATCCATCCTCACAAAACCAAAAGGCGTTGATCTTGATCGTTCCCCCAGTGCCTGCAATGTAAGTTCCCTGATCCGAATAAATGGTCATGCCACAAGTAAAAGTCGTCAGCAAATCATTGCCAAAACGCATCATGCCCGCGGCGTAGTCATCCACCCCATCACCCTCATACAAATGCGCCATCGCCTGCATTTCCGTCGGCTCTGATCCCGCCAGCTGCCGGGTCAGATTCACACAATAGGTGCCCACATCCATGATCGCCCCCCCTCCCTGTGACGGGTGATAACGCGCATCATTCATACTCGGCTCCTTATAAAAAGTGAAAGCCGAACGAATCAGCTTCAAGTCCCCGATCACTCCCCCACGAACCATCTCAATCAACTTCTGAGTCTGCGGATGCGCCCGGTACATAAAAGCCTCGATCAACACCATCCCGGTTTCCTCTGACACCGCGAACATCTCCTCGGCTTCCTCTACATTGAGCGCAAACGGCTTTTCACACAGCACATGTTTGCCCGCCCGCATCGCCTTGATCGACCATTCATGATGCAAACCATTCGGCAGTGAATTATACACTGCCTGAACCTCCGGATCATTGACCAAAGCCTCATAACCCTCGACACCTTGCCCTGTATATTCTCCCGCAAAACGATCCGCCGACTGCTGAGTCCGGGAACCCGCAGCCACCAGCACCCCTGTATTCGACTTCGGAAGATCCGCCGCAAATTTCCCCGCAATCATCCCCGTCCCCAAAATTCCCCATTTTAATTTAGCACTCATTTTTTTAGTAGTCAGAACCCCCAGTTTTTAAAATTCTTAATTCTTAATTCCTAATTCCTAATTTAATCTACGGTTTCAATATCACTTTCATCAGCCCCGCTTCCCTCGCGTGCAATCGCTTGAACCACTCGCCTCCGTCTGCCAGATCCGCGACTGCAGAAATCAACGGCTCCACCTTTATCTTCCCTTCAGCCACCGCTTTCACCGCTTCTCCATATTCCCCCGCTGACGAGCAAGAACCAAACACCGACAACTCTCGCGTCACCACCGCCTGCAGTGGAAACTCAACCTGAGCATGCAAATTCCCCACACAGCCCACTGAACCTCCCTTGCGCACACAGTTCACCGCCAGTTGAATCGTCGGAGTGAAACCCACCACTTCAATCGCCACATCAGCTCCATCTGGATTCCCTACCGCCTGACGAATTTTCTCCAAAGCGCCATCATCCGACAACACTATCTCATCAGCCCCCAATTCGAGCGCCAGCTTCAAACGGTCCTCATCAATGTCGACCGCCACCACCGTGCCGGCCCCCGCCGCCTTCAACGCCTGCACCACCAGCAGGCCGATCAGACCCGCGCCCACCACCACCGCCGAATCCCCCTGCTTCAACGGCACTCGACTCACTCCATGCAAAGCAATCGAAACCGGCTCGGCAAAAGCAGCTTGCTCATAAGGCAAGCCCTCAGGCACCCCATAGAGAATGTGTTGCGGCACCGTGACAAATTCCGCAAAGGCCCCGTGCCGGCGATAGTCATCACAGGACACTCCGAGCACATTCCGATCAGGACACAAATTGATCTGGCCACTCTTGCAGGCATCACATTCTCCACAATAAACCGTCGAATCAAAAGTCACCCGGTCACCGACCTTCCAACCTTCAACTTCTCCACCAATCCGCACAATCTCCCCCGCCGCCTCGTGCCCCATAATGATCGGCGGAATTCTCCTGCCCGAACTGCCATCCATGCCATGCACATCACTGCCGCAAATCCCACAAGCCTTCACCTGAATCATCACCTCCCGCGTGCCCACCTCCGGCTCCGGCGCTTCACCATATTCAAATTTATCGTATTCCGTCAGTGTCAGAGCTTTCATAATAATTCTAAAGCTGGAATAAACCACAGAGCCCACAGAGTTCCACAGAGAAAAAATATCCAAGAGTCAGGAATACAAACTATACAGAGGAGGAGAACCGCTAATGGACGAATAAACGCGAATGGGAGTAAGAGTTTTTTGTTAAGGATGAGAGAATCCGCTGATGCAGCGGTGAAATTTCATTGAGGAAGGAGCCCTGATTTCTTCAAACAACCAAGCCCACTCATTCCTATTCCTATTCCTATTCTTATTCTTATTCTTATTCTTATTCTTATTTCCTAATTCCTAATTCCTAATTCATCCTTATTCTTATTCGCGTTTATTCGCGTCCATTCGCGGTTCCTCCCCCTCCCCGATTCATCATTTGTGCCCCCGCTTGCTCCATGCGACCGTTCCACCGTGAAAACTGCATCCACCACCTGTCTCATCCTGCTGTCCCTGCTTTTAACTGCTATGTCTGCTGAAAACACCCGCAAAGCCCTGCCCTCTCAGGAAGCGATCGCCAAACTCCCCAAAGACGGCGGCAAAGAATTCAACCGCTTAGTCTTTTCCCAAAGCCCCTACCTGCTGCAACACGCGCGCAACCCGGTCGACTGGTATCCCTGGAGCGAAGAAGCTTTCGCTGAGGCAAAAAAACAGGACAAACCAATCTTTCTCTCCATCGGTTACACCACCTGTCACTGGTGCCACGTGATGGAACATGAGTCATTCGAAGACCAGCAAGTCGCCGACATCCTCAACAAAAATTTCATCTGTATCAAAGTGGACCGTGAAGAGCGTCCCGACATTGACGAGGTTTACATGACCGTCACCCAAGGACTCACCGGCAGTGGCGGCTGGCCGATGACCATCGTCATGACGCCAGCTAAAAAACCTTTCTTCGCCGGCACCTATTTCCCCAAGGAAGATCGCGGCGGACGCACCGGCCTGATATCAATTCTCAATCAACTCACCGCCGCTTGGAAAGACCGCCGTGACGATATTGAAAAATCCGCCAAGCAAATATCCACTCAACTGCAGGGCATGGTCGGCGGTTCGCCCGGCGGCGATCTGAAACCTACTGTTCTCGACACCGCCTACCAGCAGTTTGAAAAACGCTACGACTCTACCAATGGCGGCTTTGCCACCGCCCCGAAATTTCCGATGTCTCCGAACCTAATGTTCCTGATGCGTTACGCCAAACGCGCCGACAGCAAACAGGCTCTCGACATGGTCAGCAAAACCCTGACC
>JAADHD010000292.1:4051-6234 GCA_013152075.1 Verrucomicrobiota bacterium
GTCTATGATCAGGTGGGTCTCGGCTTCCATCGTTATTCCACCGATCCCATCTGGCTGACCCCGCATTTTGAAAAAATGCTCTACGACCAGGCTCTCTTGACTATGGCTTATCTCGAAGGCTATCAATCAACCGGCAACGAATCATTCGCTCAAACGGCTCGTGAAATCCTCACCTACGTGCTGCGCGACATGACCTCTCCCGACGGTGGGTTTTATTCCGCGGAAGATGCAGACTCGGAAGGCGAAGAAGGCACCTTCTATGTCTGGACAGTTGCAGAAATCAAAAAAATCCTCGGTGAAGAAGACGGCGCACTTTTCACCAAGACCTTCAACATCAAAGATGACGGAAATTTCAAAGACGAAGCCAGCGGTAAGTCCACCGGAACCAACATTCCCCACCTCACGGCTGAAATCCCCGCTGATCAACGAGACAAAATCGAAGCCCTGCGCCAGAAGCTTTTTGATGTTCGCGAAAAACGTATCCACCCGCAAAAAGATGACAAAATCCTCACTGACTGGAACGGCCTGATGATCGCCGCATTCGCTCGTGCCGGACAGGTCCTCGACGAACCCAAATACACCGCCGCAGCCAAAAAAGCCGCTGATTATGTGCTCACCACTTTGACTGATAAAGACGGACGCCTGCTCAAACGCTCGCGCCTCGGCAAGGCCGGCCTGACGGCTCACTTGGAAGACTACGCTTTTGTCGTCTGGGGACTGCTTGACCTCTACGAAGCCACCTTCGACACCAAGTATCTTGCCGAAGCGATCAGGCTAAATGATTTGATGATCAAACATTTCAAGGACGACAAAGACGGCGGCTTTTACATGACCGCCGACGATGCGGAAAAACTGCTGGTGCGCACCAAAAAACTCTACGGCGGTGCCATCCCCAGCGGTAATGCCGTGGCCATACTGAACCTCACCCGCCTCAACCGGATGACAGCTGATCCCGATTACGAAAAAGAAGCTCTGGCAACCGTCAAAGCTTTCTCCGCTGAAGTCGACAAAACTCCGAGCGCCTTCCCAGTGGTATTGGTCGCCCTCGATTTTATTTTTGGCCCCAGCAACGAAATCGTCATCGCCGGCAAACTTGATGCCGATGATACCAAGGCCATGCTCGCCGCAGTGAGAAAGCCTTTCCTTCCCAACAAAGTGCTTATTTTCCGACCTGATGACGATCCGGCTACCATCACAAAGCTGGCCCCATACACTAAAACTCAAGCCAGCAAAGGCGGCAAAGCCACCGCCTACGTCTGCCGCAACTTCACCTGCGAACTGCCGACAACTGACATCATGAAGATGTTAGAGTCTTTGGGGAAGAAATGAACAGAGAGCCTTCCCCCGTCCGGCCACTTACAAGAGACAACTTTAAAAGCCCAAAGGACCAACTCTATGACTACCTTGGGCAGCGCCTTGATTAATATCAAGGTATAGAGGTTAGACCTGATAGAGCGATGCTAACCTCCTAGAATTAGGTCCGTCCCTTTGGGACTACAAATGATTAATTTCATAGTTCCCAGGGCGCTGCCCTAGGCTGACATAGCAGCACCCCTTCGGGGTTTTGGAAATATAACCACCCTAACCACCAAGTCAGTTGCTCTGCGGGTCTGCGGGTCTGCGGTAAACTATAAGCCCCAAAGGGGCAGCCCTATGCCAGCCCAGGGCAACGCCCTGGGTATTTACGACCTCATCCCCCAGTCCCAACGGGACGGACCTAATACCCTATGCGTTCATGCACTCAAATTCACCATTGACACCTCGTATACAAAAACGTATTTTGTATACATGCCTTCAACCACCATTTCGACCCGCCTGGAGCCCGATGAAGTGGCATTGTTGGATTCGCTGGGTGATCTCAGTGGCACAGATCGCTCCAGTCTGGTTCGCACCCTCCTGCGCCGGGGAATGAAGGAATTGCGACTGGAACAAGCGGTCGACGCCTATCGCCGTGACACGGTGAGCCTATCTCGCGCGGCTGAAATCGCCGGACTTTCTCAGTGGGATTTTGTGGCGCTGATGGATACTGAATGCCTCGACTTGCATTACGGAGTCGATGAGTTCGAAAGTGATTTGGGTGCGATTAAGACACTGCCATGAGAACTGTTGTTTGCGATGCAAGCCCGCTGATTTTTCTCGCCAAACTGGATCAGCTGGACCTGGTTCCATGTTTGTTGGGAGAT
>JAADHD010000151.1 GCA_013152075.1 Verrucomicrobiota bacterium
CAAGAATAAACAGGCGACAGCCCCCCCCTTTTTTTTACAGAACACTGTTACAAAAACACTTGACATGTAATTATACCGTAGGTGTATACTCAAAACATTATCGGTATACCACTGGTGCAATAATGGAAACCACATGGTCTCATCTTTGGAGTTTTTGGCAATGTGGAACCAGACAACAGATGATAAGGGCAATGCGCTATGAATAATTCGACTGAAACCCATGGGGTGTGGTCAGCAACTGCCCCATCTCACCCGGCCCTGTCTCCCGTAGAAGGAGAACGTAAGACTGATGTGGCTGTTGTTGGTGGCGGCTATACTGGACTGTCCGCTGCATTGTATTTAGCAGAGGCAGGAACTGACGTAACCTTGCTTGAGGCAAAAAGCATCGGTTATGGTGGTTCCGGCCGTAATGTAGGTCTGGTCAATGCGGGTCTTTGGCTTATGCCTGACGAGGTTGTAAAAATAATGGGCCCCGAGTACGGAGAACGCGTTCTTGAAGTCCTCGGGGCTTCTCCTGATCTTGTGTTTGAGCTTATCAATAAGCATGGTATTGAATGTGAGGCCGTCCGTGAGGGAACACTTCATTGTGCGCACTCACCGGCAGGCTACAAGGCTTTGCAAAAACGCGAAGAACAGTGGCAACGGCGCAATGCTCCCGTTACTCTACTGAGTCGCGAAAAAGCAGCGCCAATGATCGGCAGCAATGCATTCCATGGAGCATTGTGGGACAAAAGAGCCGGAAGAATTCAGCCTTTAGCCTATGCTTATGGACTCGCTGAAATTGCAAAAAAAGCTGGGGCAAAACTGCACAGCAACTCTCCAGTAATATCATGCAGACGTGATGGTGATAGTTGGCGGCTGAAAACACCGAATGGTGTCGTCGTGGCAAAGTTCGTTATCCTCACCGTGCAGGGATATCCAGATTACGCCTTTAAAAATCAGAAAAAATCGATGGTCCCATTTAATTACTTTCAGTTTTCCACCCCTCCACTGCCCGAGTCAGTTCGTAAAACCATACTTCCTGGTCAGCAGCCGGCGTGGGATACAAATTTAATTCTTTCTTCTTACCGGCTCGATAATGCTGGACGTCTTATTGTTGGCAGCGTCGGGCAGGCAAGACATGGGGCTTACGGCCTTCATAAAAGCTGGGCATTACGATCAGTGAAAAAAGTATTCCCGCAGATTGGCACTATAGAGCTGGAACATGCCTGGGACGGCATTATCAGAATGACAACCGACAATGTCCCCAGATTTCATCTGCTCGACAAAGGCATGATCACTGTGACTAGTTACAATGGCAGAGGCATCGGTCCAGGAACGGTATTTGGTAAACTTTTAGCCGAATATACCCAAACCGAATCACCCTCTTGTATCCCCTTGCCATTAACGCAACAAAATGAAATTTGGACAAGGCAACTGCGAGGATTTTTCTATGAGGCTGGCGCACGTCTTTACCATTTTGCTCAACGCCGTATATAAAACTTGAGAACTAATTAAGGTCGTGAAATAAGGGAGAATGGATTGTGGGTTTTCTGAAAGAGCTTGGCATTAAAGAAAAAAATCTTGGTGCGTCTACTGGAATTGAGTGGAATGCAACAATCGATCATGGCGAGTTGAATATTGTTTCCCCCGTTGATGGAAAACCGATCGCCAGTGTTTATCTTGCCTCAGAGCAAGACTATGAAAAGATCGTTACCAAAGCAGATGCAGCTTTCAGACAGTGGCGTCTGATTCCTGCCCCCAAGCGGGGAGAAATTGTTCGTCAAATCGGACTGCAATTGCGTAAATATAAAGACGCTCTTGGGACTCTTGTCTCCTACGAAATGGGTAAATCCCTGCAGGAAGGCAAAGGAGAAGTTCAGGAGATGATCGATATCTGTGATTTTGCGGTCGGCCAATCCCGTCAGCTTTACGGGAACACCATGACGTCCGAGCGTGATTTTCATCGCATGTACGACCAGTACCACCCTTTAGGAGTTGTTGGCACTATCAGTGCCTTTAATTTTCCAGTAGCGGTCTGGTCGTGGAATGCCATGATTTCAGCTGTATGCGGCAATAGTAACCTTTGGAAGCCTTCATCCAAAGTACCCCTGACGGCTATTGCCGTGCAGAATATTCTGGCTGATGTCATCAAAGCCAACGACCTTCCAGAGGGACTATTTAACCTCATCGTCGGTCGTGGGTCTTCTGTTGGTGAAAAGCTGCTGAACGACAAAAGGATTCCTTTAATCTCAATCACCGGCTCCACGGAAGTGGGTCGTCATGGGGCTCAGGTCATAGCCAGACGCTTTGGTAAAGCGATTCTGGAGCTCGGTGGTAATAACGCTATCATTCTCACCCCAAATGCTGACATGAAAATGGCGCTACCTGCTATCGTGTTTGGTGCTGTCGGCACTGCCGGTCAACGCTGTACGTCAACCCGACGTCTCATTATTCACGAATCGATCTACGACAAAGTCAAGGAAACCCTTGTCAAGGCTTATAGTGGGCTGAAGATCGGTGATCCACTTGATGAAGACAATCACGTTGGCCCGCTGATCGACAAAAATGCTGTTTGTGATTTCAAAAGAGCACTGGTGCGTGTTGAAGAAGAGGGCGGTAAGATCATTTATGGAGGTGAAACTCTTGAGGGCAAAGGTTACGAATCGGGCTGCTATATCGTTCCGGCAGTGGTAGAAGCAGAAAATAGTTACGAAATTGTCCAGGAAGAAACCTTTGCTCCGATTCTGTATCTGATCAGATATCAAGGTGAAGTTGACAATGCCATAGCGCTGCACAATGGCGTTGTGCAGGGGCTCTCTTCTGCTATTTTTACCCAAAATTTGCTGGAAGCCGAAGCATTTCTGTCCTGCACCGGCTCCGATTGCGGTATTGCAAACGTCAATATCGGAACCTCCGGTGCTGAGATTGGAGGTGCTTTCGGGGGTGAAAAAGAGACCGGTGGCGGCCGCGAATCTGGCTCCGATGCTTGGAAAGCGTATATGCGCCGGCAAACCAACACCATTAACTATGGCAAGACACTTCCGCTGGCTCAGGGAATCAAGTTCGACATCTAACGCTAGTAAATCAAGGGGCTGGTTCAAATGTGTGGGCCAGCCCCTTTAAAATGTTTTTTTGCTTATAGAACGTTGTTATTTTTAAATGTTTTGATGGCTAGCTAATGTCCGTCCGGAAACTCTGAATGGCTCCTCGCTGTTT